>JBCBOC010000550.1:0-3505 GCA_039821475.1 Cyanobacteria bacterium J06632_22
TCAGCTGTACTTCGTAGCGCTGGGCCTTAAACCCTGCCAGATACTGCTGGTCATAGGGCTCCAAATCTGATGCTGATACCTTGGGCCATAGCCGTTCTAGCCGTTTGCGGTTGATATTGTCCGACGCAGGCACCAGCAGTATCTGGCAGGGTTTAAGGCCCAGCGCTACGAAGTACAGCTGAAGGATGGTTTTGAGCTGGCTAAGGCTCAGATGGAGCCCGATATCCGCAGCAAGATCAATCGGGATATTGGTGGCGATGAGCAGCGCATCCATCGAGTGTCGACAGACTACAGCGACGAAACATTTAAGCACATTTTGCTGCCGGTGTGGCTGCTGAGCTATCGCTATCAGGGCAAGGTGTTTCAGGTAATGGTAAATGCCCAGACTGGGAAAGTGATGGGCGAGCGTCCTGTGAGCATTTGGAAGGTTGCTGCCGGCGTCATGGTCGCGGTGGCGCTGGTCGCTGTCCTTATTTTGATGGCGGCGAATTAGTAGTCCTGCCGTATCGCATCCGTAGCGATGCTAGGGATACGTCGAGTGCCTGAACTCTCGGGTGTTGAAGCCCCACGATACAGTCGAATGAATCAACTAACCCTGCGAGGGCCTTGAGCATTTCTCCCGTGCTCAAGGCCCTCGATAGTGTTGTGGGGCACTCTAATGGCGTGCAATGTCGGGAACTGCCTATGCTTCTCACATGGCCTATTCCACACTTGCCAAACCTTTAAGCGCTAGCCAAGCTCGCAAACACTTATGCCAACTTCTACTATTGCGCAGTTTTCCTGTCCAAACTGTGGCGCTGATATGGCGTTTGAACCGAGTAAGGGACTGTTGGCCTGTGGCTATTGTGAACATAGCCAGGCGATGCCAGATGTGGATGCCGAGCGACACGATCAGGTGCTTCAAGAGCATGATTTTCACGCTTTTGCCAACGCGGACCAGACACAAATTGCTGCGCTAACGAGCACAGCTCAGGAGGTTGATTGCCCTGGCTGCCGGGCCACTCTTACCTTCGAACCGCCGGATGTGGCTGATTGCTGTCCCTTTTGTGGGACGAGCATTGTGGCTCAGGCTCATGCGACCGATCCGTCAATTGTGCCTACGGGGGTGATTCCCTTCAAGGTGGGACGCAAGCAGGCTAATGAAGCCCTACGGGATTGGCTATCGGTGCGGTGGAATCTGCGGGATTTTGAAGCATTGTTTTTGCCTGGAAAGTTGAAGGATTTGGCCCAGCAGCAGGGACTGTCCGGTGTGTACCTGCCGTTTTGGACCTTCGATGCTCATACGGTGAATGACTACCGTGGCGAGCAGGGGACGCACCATTACGAATACGAAAGAGACTCGGACGGTGACCTGGAACGTGTGCAGAAGACAAGCTGGAAACCGGCCTCAGGGCAGATGACGATTCCTTTTAATGATGTGTTAGTGGCGGCTTCGGAAGTGATGGATGCGGAGAAGCTGAGGCGCCTATGGCCCAGAATTTGGGCCGGCGACTTAGAACCCTATTCGCCCGCTTATCTAGCCGGTTTTAAGGCGCAGCGCTATCAGGTGCCTTTACAGCAGGGGTTCGAGATCGCCCAAAAGCGAATGGATGCGAGCATTCGGGGACTGATCAAGCGCGATATTGGCGGCGATGATCAGAAGATTCATAAGATTTCGACGGTCTATAGCCAGGAAACATTCAGGTATATTTTGTTGCCTGTCTGGCTGATGAGCTACCGCTACCAGGGCGAGACCTATCAGGTGATGGTCAATGCTCAAACGGGAAAAGTGTTTGGCGAACGTCCTTGGAGTCCCTGGAAGACACTGGTGGTGCTTGCGATCGCACTGGCTGCATTTGCAGCTGTCGTAAAGTTCTTGGTGGGTTAGACTCTGTCAAGCGCCTCAGGGGGAGGTTGCGTCTCATCCTGGAGAGAGACCTGATGTTCTGCCTAGGGGTAGAGGCTGCAACCAATCGCTAGATTTGGGCGCCCTGCTTTTGCAACTTTAGATACAAAAATAGAGATAAATGTCAACCATTACGGAAAACCGTCCCTGAAACCCTTGCAGCTTCTAGAAAAACTGATTAACATTTGTTTACAAGGCATGGTTCTCTGCCATCGCCACTGAACCACAACCTGAGGTTTAAATCATGGAAGGGCAAGACGCTAAGTTTGGTTTCACACAAGCTGCTGAGAGCTGGAATGGTCGCCTAGCTATGCTGGGTTTCGTCATCGGTCTTTTGACTGAGCTTCTGACTGGCCAGGGCATTCTGTCCCAAATCGGTCTGATGTAGAATCATCCGAATTTCTTCCTTAGTTTGAAAGCAGCTAATTGATCTAATCGTTATGGCAGGCAGGCTTCGGTCTGCCTCTTTTTTTGTTTCTATGCACATTCGCGAAGATGATCTGAGTGGTCGAGAGATCACTGCCCTTCTGCAGGCACACCTCGATCATATGTACGCCATCACCCCGCCCGAGAGTGTTCATGCTTTGGGCGTTGAGGCACTTAAGGCTCCAGATGTTACCTTTTGGTCAGCTTGGGAAGATGATGAACTGCTGGGCTGTGGGGCCCTGAAGCAATTGGACCCGGAAAGTGGCGAAATTAAATCCATGCGAACGGCCATGGCCCACCGTCGTAAAGGCGTTGCCGCGGGCATGCTGCAGCATATTCTGACGCAGGCTCGCCAACGGGGTTACACCTGGCTAGGGCTGGAAACAGGCTCGATGGTGGAATTTGCCCCAGCACGGGCGCTATATGCCAAATACGGCTTCGAGGAACGAGGACCGTTTGGACATTACACCCTGGACCCGAACAGTGTGTACATGGCGTTGCGGTTGTGATGGACGGGTACAGCGGTATATGACGTTGTCTATGCCCTATCGGCGTCATCTTCTGGGACTGCCCAACTGGCGATGGGTTTGAGATCGGCGGGAATGGTGTCGTCTGGGGCAAACTCTAGGGTGGTTTCGCTCAGGCCCAGATAGCCCGACTCGCTAAAGGACAGTAGCATCCGAGCCAGTGCAATCCAAACCGTTTCGTCAAATTCCCAGTCTTTGTCGCGGTAGGACCGGTCGGCAATGGAGCGCAGGGCCCAGAAATAGTTATTCCGGACAATGGGGCCGTTTTTCTTAAACGGTGGTACATCTTCCTTGTGAATGAAGAGGACTTGATTATCGATTTTTGCTCTCATGCCCCGAATGATTAAGAATTAAGAAAGTCACCCGTCTGTATGTGTAATGGTAGCCGCCGTCTCCCTGTGTAACGTCCACAAAGTGTATAACAACACCTGCGTGGTCAATGATTTGTCTTTGAGAATTGAGCCTGGTGAGGTGTTTGGCCTGTTAGGGCCTAATGGCGCGGGTAAGTCCACGACGATTCGCATGTTAACCACGCTGACCGGCTCGACTCAGGGCGATATTGTGGTTGCTGGCTATGATGTCACCCGTCAGCCGGCTGAGGTACGTCGCCAGATTGGTGTGGTGCTCCAGCAGATCAGTGTTGATGGCGACCTGTCCGTGTGGGAAA
>JBCBOC010000266.1:0-5833 GCA_039821475.1 Cyanobacteria bacterium J06632_22
CCAGTTGCGGATTCGGTAGCTCATGGACCATCGGTTTTTGGTGGTACTTAAACCTTAGTCCACTATCGAATCCGTGACCCTTTCATGCAACAAGGCCCGGTTGCTATAAGAAAAAGCGCGTTCTCAACAGAGAACGCGCTGGGTATCTAGACTTGGGCTCCATCCAGCCCTGTGGTTTTCCCCGGGGAAAGCCATAGGGTTTGTGCTGGACGCGACCTAGAGGAGAGGATTCAAACGTGGACGCAAACTTTGGGCTTAGGCAGCCAGGGTCTCCACGGTGACGCCATCGTGGCTGTCGGCCCCGGTTTCCTTTTCGACCGGCAGCACAGGAGCATCAGCCTCACGGTTCCAGCTCGACAGCAGCGTATCGCGGATAGCTTTGATAATGGCCTGTAGCTTAAGCTGTAGGCGAGTAGCCAGGTCTTCCTCTTCGACGGCTGTCTCGGTAAAGGCTTTACGAACGTTAGTGCTGACTTGTTGACCTTTAAATCTAGCGGTTTCAGTAGCCACGTCGGCTAGATCTTTGGCAAGGGGGCGAACAGTTTGAGTCCCTGCTTTGACCTCAGCGGCAGCTTCGACAAAGGCCGCACGAAAGATTTGGCCAATTTTCTGTGAGCGTTGACCGCCTTCGGTTTTGATTTGCTTGAGGTTCTCGGACAGAATAGTCGTGTTGTTCATGGTGTTCTCCAGAGGGGAATGAAATATTCAGTAGGAAATATTGGAATGAAGCGAAGAAATGATTGACGGCCTGATGACGAGAACAACGCTAGGCGACCGGAATGGCCTCTACATCGATGATGCTGGGGATCTCGCTAGGGCCTGAAGATGTACTATCTGGTGACCTTTCTGCGTTTTTGTCAGTGGCTTTGACCTGTTCTCGTCGAGTCTTGAGCTGGTCGGTTACGATTTGAGAGACCTCTGTTACCAGGAGGGTGGCAATCAGACCGTCGTCAATCCAGCCAATGACAGGAAAGACATCCGGTGAAATATCCAATGGACTGACTAAATAGAGTAGTGTCCCTAAAACAACAATCCAGCGATACTTTGAATGGCGTAGTAGCTTGCGGTAACCGTCATGTAGGGCTTTGGTTAGGGCGTTTTTCATTGAGTGATGTTCTCGTCTCGGCTAACAATTGAATCATCGCAAATTCCCCTTGGAAGCACAGGTGGGAAAAGCCGACTGAAAATGGTGGAAACTACGCCGAATCAACCGTATACGGTTTACCGTTAAGATAAGCTTGAGCTACGTCCAGGACTGGCGTTTTTCTATGGGGCAGGCTGCAGGGTTTACCTTAGACCCGGTTCTGGACAAGATTTAGAACGTATCGCGTAGGTCAACACTATGGCGTCGTCCTCGAAACCATCATCGTCTTCTCAGTGGGATTTGGGCCGCTTTTGGCAAACGCTAGACTTTTTTGAGGCTGTCCCGATATGGAGCTGGATACAGCAAATGTTTTTTGATGCACCCCCACCCCCGGCTCCCCAAATTCAGAATGCTGTGGTGTTTGATTTTCGTCAGGCGACTGAGGAGATGCGGCAAATTTGGGGGGCCTTAGATGACGTGGTCATGGGAGGCGTCAGCCAAAGTAGCGTGCAGCTTTGCCCAGAGGGGTTGATGTTTAGCGGTCAGGTATCGACAGAAAATTCCGGCGGGTTTGCGTCGGTACGCAGTCGTAACTTTGAGCCCCCGCTGAATTTGTCGACTTACACCGGCATTGAGCTGACGGTGCGGGGTGATGGTCAGCGGTACAAGTTTTTCTTGCGAGACGGCAATGCTTGGGACAGCGTTGCCTATGCCTATTCCTTTGATACGACGGCTGACGAATGGGTTACGGTGCGAATTCCCTTCGAGCAGATGCAGCCTGTGTTGCGGGCTAGGGTTGTCGAGCGTCCGCCGCTCAACGCTGGGCGCATCTATTCTTTACAGTTTATGCTCAGTAAGTTTGAGTATGACCGAGCCTTGAACCCACGCTTTGCGGCCGGGCCATTTCAGTTACTCATACAGGCCGTGCGCGTTTATTAGGCATGGGAATCTGGTTTAGCGTTGGGTGCGATGACGAGAAGTGCGATCGCACTCAACAGTAGGATTGCCCCTAGGACCCCGACAATGCCAATGGATTCTTTAAAGATGCCAACCCCAATCAGCGTGGCAGTGAGCGGCTCTAGGAGTACGGCGATGCCCGCAATGGTAGCGGGTGTCGTACGAATACCAATCATATAAATGCCGTAGGCGACCCCCGTGGTGACCAGGCCCAGGTAGAGCAGCCAGGGCAGGGCCAAGGCAAAATCGGGCCAGGGCGGTTGCAGGAGTAGGGTCGGCGTCAGGAGCAGGGCCGCGGTGGTGAAACCATAGGCTGCGATCGCAACTGGGGCGACCTCCGCCACGGCCACCTTCGCGATCACGGCATACCCGGCGTAGGACAGCGCCGCCCCAAAGGCCAGCAGCACTCCCACTAAAAACAGCGGCGACGTTGCAACCTCCCCCGGTCCCAAAACCAACAGGGCTGTGCCCGCCACCCCTAATCCTAACGAGAGGTATACCCACTTCGTCAGCCGTTCCCCCAGCAACAGGGCCGCCATCAGGGCAATCAGCACCGGGGACGAACAAATGGCCACCAGGGCGGTGACCGCTACCCCAGCAAAGGGTACGGCGCAGAAGTAGCACACCTGGTAGCTGGCAATGCAGGCTCCCATGCTCAAGAGTAGGCGCCACTGTTGAACCGTGAGTTGGCCAGGCTGTAGCGTTTTACCCGCCCACAGCAACAGCAGTGGTGCAGACAGCGCCATACGCCAGAACCCCACCACCATAGGGTGTACGTCTGTGACACGATTGAGGAGCACGAGGCTAGTCCCAGTGGTACCCCAGGAAATCGCTGCTAGGCAGATGAGCAGTAGGTGGAGTTGCATTGAGGTAGAGAGTGCGAGCTCAACACAGACGTTATAACAGTCACTGGACTCTTGCTACTGCATTGTGCAGCCTCAAGTGTAGGACCTTTAGCCTTGAACGCCATCCTGAATAACGCGACGCTCTTTTGCCAAGCTACACCCGCGCCATTTAACCTACATTAGGGCGCGATCGCTTTGATATTCTGTGGTGGTCGTTTGGATCATTTTTACAAAGCCATCGGTCATCGTATGTAACGCAAAGCTGGCGAAGACACCGCTACCTGCAAGGATGGCTAGTATTACCCCTGCAGTGGTCAGGACGGTGAACCAAGTATTGCAGGGCTGGTCATTGAGGGTGGGCTGGGTTTCATTCAGCGTCTGAGTAGACATCAGGCAATCTACCATCGGGTAGCTGGACGTCAGGGTGTCGTAAGAGCGTTGCATAGATTTTTTCTGGGGTTGGCTGAGCTGTGTCTACTGTGGCTCAGCGCCAGAGGGTTTGCTTTCCGAGGGTGGTAAGGCCGTCATTTCTTTTTTCCAGTTTTGGAAAAGGCTTAAAACATGATCCGCGCTTTAACATTACGTGCTTAAGTCAGGTGATATTGCTTGTTGCCAGGATTGATGCCCGTCCTCAGGGGCACATTGCGCCATGATAATGGGAGGCATCTTAATTTTTTTCTCCCATGCTTGACCTGCTGCGCTGTGAACTCAAACGGACTTGGATTCAACTCATCCGCTACCCCACTGAAATTATCAGTGGCATTGCCATTATTAGTGTGGTGTTTTATGGTCTGTTTCTCAGTGCCCAGTACATGGCTGGGCCAGTGGCAGGATTTGGCGACCGACTCGATTCAATTGTGGTGGGCTATGTACTGTGGACCCTGGCCCTGTACGTAGTCAATGATATTGCCAACAACATTCAGAGCGAAGCCAGCACAGGCACCCTGGAACAGGTTTTTCTCTCGCCCTTTGGCGCACCCAAAATCTTTTTTGCGCGGGCAGTAGCCAGTGTCATTCTAAGGGTTGGGCTGATTGCAATTATTTTGCAGATTTTGATTTTAATGACGGGCAGTGAACTGGCGTTTCCCATGACGCTGATCTGGCCTGTTCTGACACTCCTGTTGGCCACCTACGGGTTTGCTTTTGTCATGGGGTCAGCGGCGTTAGTCTTCAAGCAGGTCCAACAGGTTCTGCCAATATTTAACTTCTTGCTGCTGTTTTTGCTAGCGGCCCCGACCGAAGAGATGGGCGGCACCATGGTCACGAACCTGCTGCCCATGTTGCCCAGCACTGCCCTGATTCGAGCGTTGATGGCTCGCAACGAGCCCTTGGATGGGGCGCAAATGCTGATTGCTCTGGCCAATGGGCTGGTTTACTTTGGCCTAGGACTGTTGGTGTTTCGCTGGGCCGAGCAGCAGGCCAAGAAACGGGGAATCCTCGGGGGATATTAGGCCTTGGCTACACACCCAGAACGCAGCTATAGCGCTCGCCATTTTGCTTCTAAGAAAATGGCCCAATAGGCGTATTTTCTTCCAGGGTTAACCCAGCGCACCGTGTTGGGCCAAGGGCTTAGGACAGTTCTGGCGGTGAAACCCTTGGTATGGTCGCCAAGTGGCCCGCAACCGCCACAAACGTTTGTGGCGGTGCTATACAAGGCTGAGGTTTAACAGGTGTCTCCGTATCGCTACGGGATACCGATCCTGCAAGGTGTGGATACCAATACAATATCTTTGTCAATTTAATTAACAAAACGAAATAATTTTAGTTACAATAATTTACATAAGCGAGACGATCTCGCAAGTCAGCACAGCTCTGTAGGTCGCTACTCTGCAAAGCTATTCGATTTCCCCATAGCCGAAGTGCCTGTGCGCAACGGCGGCCACTGGGAGTTAATTTTGGGCGCTGATGCCCAGGCTTGCCCTGAGTGGCAAACGATAAAAACTTGGAGGACAAACGCATGTTTGTTTTATTAATTTCAGTTGTACTCGTCGGTTGGGTTGCTGCGTCGGTAATTGGTACCCAAGCCTATTTCCGGGGTGAGCAATCTAAGCCTATCCACGAGCGTAACTGGCGCTCTGAATCATTTGAGCAGATGGCTCAATCGGTCACCGGTCAACCCACGGACTTCAACACCCGTGTTCCAGTATTTGCCTTTGATGCTTATCACAGTCGTTTGTTGCCCGAAGCTTAGTGGGCTGTCAACGCGAGAACTTAGGGCTGGCGGGGAAATAGCGAGATAGCTAATATAAACTTCCGCCACGTCCAGAACGGTCGTTTTCCCTGAGCAAAAGTGATAGATTTCAGGCGATACGCGTCTTGGGTCTACAGGCTTCCAGCTGGACGTGGTTTGGCAACCCCACAACCGGTTTGTGCGCGGTTGCGGGGCGCTGAGCTCCAGTATTGAGCACTTGGATGCCAGAAATGTCCCAAAAATGCCTAAGCAAGGTGGGGAGAGCTACAGCGTCAGAACTTTGGCAAATAAAGGGCTACGGATCATGACGCTATGCACTATTCGTGAGGTTCTGTTGGCTGGTCTCAACTCAAGTTATTGTTTTTGACGCCGCACTACTCTGTTGTTGCGTCCAGAACGGAAGTCATCTGAAGCGCGCGCTTCAGATGGAAAATGTAAATGTTTAGCCGGGATTGACCAATGGATGGCAATCCCGGTTTTTGTATGGTGATAGGACTATAAGGGCCTTTGTCTCGGTGGCTGTGAAGGCCTTGATTCTGAAGCCTCTCGACGCAGTCGAAGGGTGGGTAGGCCCCTGCGACTGCTATGACCGTCGCCACAAAGGTCCTTCTTGGGAGTTTGTGCGCGACGACGGCCACTTGGCGACCATACCCAGGGTTTCACCGCCAGAACTGTCCTAAGCCCTTGGCCCAACACGGTGCGCTGGGTTAACCCTGGAAGAAAATACGCCTATTGGGCCATTTTCTTAGAAGCAAA
>JBCBOC010000420.1:0-4445 GCA_039821475.1 Cyanobacteria bacterium J06632_22
ACTCAGCATGTTACCCCCTGATCGAAACGCGATAGCACTGCAGAGCATCACGCACCGAAGAAAAGGCAATCTCACTCAGCTTGATGTCCTCTGGCGTCAGCCAAAGGTAATCTCCAACATCATCAGCCGGGGTAATCTCTGGCTGACTATCGAGCTGAATTTTAAAGAACATATCTAGAGAATGGTACAGAACCCCTTTATAGAAGTACTCATTGACAGAAGAGCAAAAATACTTGCTGCAATGCTCCACCGTCAGCGCTAGTCCTAGTTCTTCCTTAAGCTCCCGCACCAGCGCCTGCTCCAGCGATTCACCAGGATCTACAAACCCGCCGGGCAAATCTAACAGGCCGCGATCGGGGTCCTTTGCCCGGCGCACCAACAACACCTGACCGACCGACTCAATCACGGCACCAGCAGCAGCGGCTACATTCTGAAAATAGACAAATCCACAGGATGCACATCTAAACTGCTTGGCATTGACGACCTGAAAAGCCTTAGCGCCACAGGCCGGACAGTACGTTAAGGGAATTCGTCGCATCGCATCTGCTTCAGGTTACAGCCAATCAAGCGCTAATTCCACGATACGTTCCTTTTCAAAAGGACACATCACGGGTGCAAGAATCAAACTTTTCTGCTTGCATAGGTAGAAACCGCAGGATTGCATTACGCCTCCCGTATAACAGTTCGCGGATGATGTATGTGATTTGCACCCCTGTGCTGCGATATCGATGGTTTACCAGCTTAGGCAAGGTGACCAGCGCGACATTCCTCTTCAGTTCAGTCCTATGCTCTCAGATATCCAACTCGTCCAAACCTTTGTTGAAGATTCCTTGCGAGCTCGAGAAACGCTGCTAGCCAATAAATCCCTCATCGCAGAATGCCGCTTTGGTAGTAACCAATTGATGGGCAAGCAAACGGGGCTCCTGGCGAAGGTCAACATTAAGACACAGCCGGTGCAATTTTGGGTGCGCCCTAACACGTCTTACCAAGCGCTGCTGGACGAACTGCTCCAGCGAAACCAGTTTGTCGCCGGTGGTAAACCCGATAAAGAAGGGTTCGTCAGCTATGGTTACACGCCTGCCAAGGCAGGCTATACCCTAAACCAGCAGCCTGCTCGCGCCCTTTGGAGAAACTGGCGCACCCTTTACCGCATGCAAGAAAATTTGGCCAAAGCCGAGAAGCTCCTGATTCAAAATGGAGAGGACTGGGAGGCCATTCAGAAAATTACGATGAGCAACCAGATGATGTTCATTGAAACTGCTTCTGGTGAAACTGTAAGCCACATGGACGACGCAATTTCCTGGCTGAGCGAAAGCAATCCTGCTGAGCCAGTGGCTAAGCCAGGTTTACCTAAAAATCCCCGCGTGCCTAGCCACCACCGCGATCGCGTGCAAAATGCGGCGGACAACGGCGGTTTTCCTGATGATGCTTTTTAGAGCAGCGTCCAAGCTAAAAAATTGGGTTGAGACTGGCGAATAGTGCCTCACGAATAGCGTTGGGTCTGTCATCCTTGACGGCCATAGGACCGTCGCCACAAAGGCCCTTCTTTGGGGTTTATGCGCGACGGCGGCCATTTGGCGACCATACTCAGTACTTGAGCGCCAGACCTGTCCTCAGCAAAGTGGCGGTAGCTATAGCACTCACCCCATCCTGCTATTCGCTATTTCGTTGCCCCCGCCAGCCCTAATTTGTGGCGTTGACAGATCCCTAGCCAGCCTTGGCTTTCTGATGTTTATAGCGTTCTTTGAAAATAGCCTGCTGTCGCTTATGGCTCACAACCGGTTCGGGGTAGTCCGTACCTTGCCGCTCTAACGGAGCAATCTCTCCCGAGAGCAATGACCCGGTATCAATCGACCGAATCTCAGGCAGCCATTGGCGAATGTATTCTCCATCGGGGTCAAATTTTTTGGCCTGGGTCGAGGGGTTAAAAATGCGCAGCGGTTTGGGGTCCATGCCACTGGAGGCGCTCCACTGCCAGCCACCATTATTGGCCGACAGGTCGCCATCGACCAGCCGCTGCATAAAGTACTTTTCGCCCCACTGCCAGTTGATAATCAGGTCTTTGGTCAGAAAGCTGGCCACAATCATGCGACACCGATTGTGCATCCAGCCTGTCTCATTCAACTGGCGCATAGCCGCATCCACAATCGGGTAGCCCGTGCGTCCCTCGCACCAGGCCTGGAACAGGTCTTCATTATTATCCCAGGGAAAATCTTTTAGCGGCGTCCGGTAAGGTCCTGCCGCCAGCTCTGGGTAAAAGTACATCACATGTTGATAAAACTCTCGCCAGGCCAGCTCCTGCATCCAGGTCGTTACGTTATCGCGCGCCTCATCGCTGCGACTGTGCTCGTAAGTCGCTTCGGCCTGCGCCCACACTGTGCGAATGCCAATGACACCAAACTTTAGCGCCGCACTCAGCATCGAGGTACCTGGGACAGCCGGATAGTTACGCTGTTGGTCGTATTCGCCAATGGCTGCCTGACAAAAGGTCGTCAGCGCATCCTGGGCTGCCTGCTCTCCAGGCGTTACGAGCAACGGACAATCCCAGTTAAAGCCCAAATCCTTTGCTGTAGGTAGGTCAATCACCCCCACAGCGCTAGACTTCTCCTGGGGAGAAAGGCTCGTCAGTCCCGCCAAATCAGCCACGGGAACGGCCTTCTCTTGCCCACGCCAGTTCCGCCAGAAAGGCGAATAGACGGTATAAGGTTTACCGGCTCCAGTGCGCACGTCACCTGGCACATGCATCAGCTGGTCCCAATGGTCACCGCAGGCTTCAATGCCCTTTTCTTTTAACGCGCTAGCCACGGCGGTATCTCGCTGCTGGGCGTAGGGTTCAACGTCTTGATTCCAGTAAATTGCCGCAGCACCCAACGAGACTGCCAACTGCGTCAATGCCTGCTGGGGCTGTCCCTGTAAAATCAGCAGCTCACTCCCCAGTTCACGGTAGCGCGCCTGCAAATCTGCCAGACAGCCCAGCATATAGCTGACCCGCACTGGAGCCACATCGTCGCCCTTAAGAATGTCAGGGTCCAAACAGAAAACACCCACTAGCCTACGGCTACGTGCCTGGGCCTGGGCCAGTCCCACGTTATCGCTCACCCTCAGGTCACGACGGTGCCAAAACAAAACCAGATCGGACATGGGCTAGGGCGGATAAAACTGCCTGAATAGCCTAGCGTGGGGAGCGAAGTAGTGAAATAGCGACTGTGCTTTCCCCGCATGGAGAAAGCACAGTCGCTACCCACTCCACCCTTAGTTACTTAGAACCCCAGGCCAATTATCATCAGCCTTGGCAATATTGCCAGGAATGTCCTTCTCCCAACGCTTCTGAATGCCATCGCTGTAGTTCAAATACAGCTTGCCCTCGACAATTTTCCAGGCCGTGGGGTCAATGGAGGCAGTCTGCCCTTGGCTAACCGCCCAGGCACAGAAGCCACCGTACTGAGGCGCGTAGGCTTCGGGGTCTGCAGCAAAGGTGTCGCGGTTTTCAGCGCTAGCAAACTGCCAAGTCGCCCCTTCCCACTCATGGGTAAACTCTGCCGTGCCGGGGACGTAGTCACCGTCAGTAAAGTAAGCCACTGGATCAGCGCCGCGAATGGCCACGCCATCTTCCACAAAGACCGTCTCTACCGCAGCCGCAGCGGGGGCATCAGTAGCCACCTCAGCGGCAGCATCCGCCGTGTCAGCTGGGGCATCGGCAACTGGGGCACTGCTGCAGCCTGCAGCCAACGCGGCGGTAAAAATCAAGGCAAGGGCAAATCTCTGCATGGGTCGTGGCTCCAAATGGTTTCAAGAAACGGTTTAAGGTCGTTAGTTACTGTGATAAATCCACAACCTGAGGCGGGGCTGAGAAAGGACTGGGAAGTTACATATCAGTCGAAGGGTAACCCATTCGACTGTGTTGCGGAGCGCCAAGAGCATGGCTATCAGGACTGAGAACTGTCCTGAGCAATGCGGCGAGGCTGTTGCAAAGGTAGTACGGACGACAGGTAGGGTGATACAGGGGAAAAACCGAGATCGCACAGGTCAAACGATCCCCACACAATGAGAAGATGGGGTCTGACGCAGCGAAAAAGGTGGTCACCTATGTCTGATACTAAGTTTCCCATCGACCTGAGTGCCTATAGGAAGGTCCAGCTCGACCCCAGCAATTCAACCCTAACCGACGAGCAGCGTGACGCCCTCAAGGCCAACATCCAGCTCTGTCGTGATGCCATCGTCTTCTTTACCGCAACTGGCGCAGCTCGCGGCGTTGGCGGCCACACTGGCGGCCCCTACGACACAGTCCCCGAGGTGATGATCCTCGACGCCCTGTTCAAGAGCCAGCCCGATAGCTACATCCCCACCTTCTTTGACGAAGCCGGTCACCGCGTTGGCACCCAATACCTGATGGCCACACTCGCAGGCGAACTGCCCGCCGAGCAGCTGATGAACTACCGCGCCGC
>JBCBOC010000317.1:0-5261 GCA_039821475.1 Cyanobacteria bacterium J06632_22
GCGTAGATAGCACATCGCCACTCCAGCCAACGGCGACCCAGACATCTTCGTTGATGAGTGCCGTGAGCGAGGTGGAGGAGTCAAAGACCTGCGTGTGAGGTAAGAGCTGCTTCAGGTCGGTTTGGGCTGAGGAAAACCGGTTAGCTGCATTGACAGACTCGCCGCGTTTTTTGAGTGTGAGCGCCATGATCAAACGCGGCGATTGGGGGAGCGCGATGCGGTTTTGCAGAGCGGGGTCCCACAGGTCTGCCCAGGCTTGGGGCGCACGCCCCAGCGCACTAACGGCGCGCTCGCTATAGGCCATGACCAGGGGCTGGGTGCGATAGGGGGCAGCCCAAATCTGACCTGTGTCGTCTAGTTCTCCGGCGGCATTCCGTCGGACAAGCTGCTGCCAGGCTGTCGGTAGCTGTTGCCAGCCAGCCAACTCGGTAATGGGTAAAGGTTGGATCAGCTGTTGTGCGATCGCAGCCTGTAGCCAGCTATCGCCCAGAGTGAAGAGGTCGGGCGGCTGGGGCTGGGGCTGGTTGGGCAACCATCGTCGCCATAGCGGTGGCTGGGGTTGCTGGTTAGATTGCCAGGTTTGTAATGTTTTAAATAGCCCGGCTAGCTGACTGTCGGCTTCGAACGTCAGCTTTGGGGTCGGCTGGGCCTGCTGCTCATTACGAAAGACTTTGATAATGCGTAACGGCAGAGACGGCTCTAAAAAGCGCACGTCTAGCTGCGGCTTAGGGGTACGGTTGCAGGCTCCACCTAGGGTTGCCGTGGTTACGGCACTTGTAGTGGCCAGCAGTAGCGTGCGTCGCTTCATGGCAAGGGCAGTCGTTCCCGTACATCAAAAAGGGAGGCGATAAGCCTCCCTTGGCAACGTTAGTCTATCCCCATCAGCGTCCGCAGTCTAGGCAGGAATGATTTCAGTCAACCTGTCTAGGTTTGGTCGGTAAGGGTAGAAGACTTAACTTATGAAGCCGGTGCCGAGTAGCGAGCCTTGCCGCCGCCCCACATACTGCCCAAGACCTTCGGCTGAAGCAGAATGTAGCCAGAGACCGCCTCTAGGTCCTCCTCGGTGAAGGAGCGCATCTTCGGAAAGATATCGGTGCTCTGAGTACTGGGGTGCAGCTCAGCAATTTCGATCAGACCGTCATAGGTGGTTGGGTTCTTTAGGTAGTCCACCAGTGCTTCCAGGTTATTCCGGTTAGGGAACGCACCTTCTAGCGCTTCCGGCTCTAGACCCACGCTGGGGTTAGTCTTAGTGATGCCTTGAACATGACAGGTCGCACAGGCATAGTTGAACTGCTTACGACCCTGGGCAATCTGCTCCAGGCTGAGGACGACCGTGTCGCCCTGCTCATTGAGGGGTACGGTCCGGGTAGCTTCATCGAGCTCGGCTGCCATTGCACTACCGACACCCAGACTGGTGAAAAAGAATACAGCGGTTGCAACCAACCAGATGCATCGTTTGAACATTGGTTCTCCTCGAAAGTGGCTCAATATGGATTGGCTTAAGATCAATTGGCGTACTGTCTTTAAACCCGCAACACAGCTTTGAGCCTTGTATGAATAGCGGCTTATATTAGCGTTTTTCAGGCTCTCTGCCACAGCGCCTAAGCAACAATACTTAGTCAATGTACTGAGTCAATGCTGTAACCATCGCCCTCAAGGTTGATGCACTAAAACTGGTGCACGACGGCTGGTGCATGACGGTGAACCACTTGGCTCCAGGGCTGGGCACTGGAGCGGCGGAAATGTCCTAAGCAAAGTGGCGAGCGCTATATGACAGGTTTCGCGTTCTTTTATCATGCCATGACAAGGCACGTTTATGGGCGCGTTTCTACTGAAGCGCTTTAATTCTGGCGCTTTTCACCTGTGACCGTGACGGTGCCTAGTGGGCGTCACAGCACGCTGCTATCCGATGGGCGCCGCTTGCTTTCGTCGAGTTGCTGGGGACAATTGCTGATGCTGCCGTCCTGTATTTTGGAGCCCTTTGACTGCTCTGGACGCTGGGGCGGTGGTACCGGCCATACAATCTGGGGGCAGGGCAAGTTACAGCGTGGTTTATAGCCGCCGCCACAAAGGCCTTTTGGGTGGGTGTGTGCGACGGCGGTCACTTGGCGACCATACTCAGTACTTGAGCGCCAGAGCTTGAGCGCCAGAGAATGTCCTAAGCGCTTGGCCCAACACGGTGCACTGGGTTAACCCTGGAAGAAAATACGCCTATTGGGCCATTTTCTTAGAAGCAAAGTGGCGGTAGCTGACTGACCCGATAGCCGGGGGTTAGGCCGTAAACGACAGCCATCACTGCTGCGTCCGCCCGGGCAACGGGTGTCGGCAGACATCAGGATTATTGCTATAGGATTATCGCTGTGATATTTCGTTGGCTGTCAGGGTGTGGCTAAGGGAGATGGGAATATCGCCATTTCCTCTTTCGCTATTGCCATTGGTATGGTGCTGAACTGCCGGCCGCTGATGCAAGCGCACCAGTTGACTTAACGTCGCCTTGAGCTGTGTGCGAGGGACAATTTTGTCCACAAAGCCATGGTGCAAAAGATACTCTGCGGTCTGAAAATCGTCCGGTAGTTTTTCCCGTAGGGTTTGCTCAACGACACGGCGACCGGCAAAGCCGATGGTCGCCTTGGGCTCGGCCAAAATGATATCGCCTAACATCGCGAAGCTGGCGGTGACGCCGCCGGTGGTCGGATGAGTCAGCACAGGAACGTAGAGCAATCCGGCTTCTCGATGCTGTTCCAGTGCTGCCGAAATTTTAGCCATTTGCATCAAACTGAGCATGCCTTCCTGCATGCGAGCACCGCCTGAGGCACAGATAATAATGGCAGGGCAGTTAGCCTGCGTAGCGGCCTCGAGCATGCGAGTGAGCTTTTCGCCTACCACCGATCCCATACTGCCGCCCATAAACCGGAAGTCCATGGCCCCTAAGCCGACCTGCTGGCCGTCGAGCTTACCTAAGCCGGTTTGTACGCCGTCCTTGAGCCCGGTTTTGCCTTGCATATCGCGCAGACGGTCACTGTAGGCTTTGCGATCGCGAAACCTGAGGGGATCCTGGGGCAGAATATTTTCGTTTAGCGGTTGCCACGTGTCAGGGTCAATCAGCTGTTCAACCCGGTCGCCGCTAAAGATTCGGTAGTGGTATCCGCATTCCGGGCAGACCATTTGGTTGGCCCGCAGATCTTTCGTGTAGGTCAACTCGCCACACTGGTCGCATTTCGTCCAGAGCCCATCAGCGATGTCGCGTTCCTGTCGGTCCTGGCTTACGGGACCATCTTTCTTGCGGTTGGCAAACCAGTCAAACAGAGACATAGGGCGGACTCGTGGGAACGGCTGGGGCGATGTGGTTACGCTTGGACGCGGCGGGGAGAGGGCGGCGGTTTGCAGGGGCTGTACCCTTAGCGCTGGAAGGGCCGCGGGCATGCCAGGGGGCTAAGGCTAAGCCATGACACGGATACACTGAGCCGGGCCACGTAGATTTGACGGTAGTAAAGTGACCTCTGCTACAAAAGCCTTGACTTCATCCTACTGGTTCGCTTGCCGAATTGTGACAATGAATTATAGCGCTCGCTGTTCCCTATCGCTTAGTTGGCAACCTACAGTAGGAGAGGCGGCTTGAGCGGGTTAAGGCGCTGAGGGCAAGCCTAGAGGTGGCTGATGAGGTCGACTAACAGGTTGCGTCCCCCCTAATTGAGTGGGAAAAACAGTTGCAAGTACTGGTTAATTAATCCGGTGCCGTAAAAGACCGTTAGCGTCGCCCCCAGGGCTAAAAAAGGGCCAAAGGGCACTGGCTGACGCCGTTGGGCTCGACTCAGCAGCAGCCCTAACCCCCCGAGTATCGTACCCAGTAACGCTGCCAGAAAAATGCTGAGCAGCAACCCTTGCCACCCTAGCCAAGCGCCTAACATAGCTGCCAGCTTAGAATCTGCACCGCCCATGGCGTCGGCATTAAGGGCCATGCTGCCCAGGATGCGGGTCAAAGAAATGAGCCAAAGGCCCAAGAGGGTTGCGGCAAGGCTCGCCATCACGATGATGAGTGTTCCCGCGCCGGTTTGGGTGGTTTGATATCCTATCCAACCCTGCCAAATCCAGCCTGAGACCACACCCAGCACCATCGGGCCATTGGGTAAGGTCATGGTGTCAAAATCAATCAGTGCTAAAGCCAGCAACAGACTGACAAATAACCAGTAGCCGACAGCCTCTGCCGACAGTCCAAACCGACCGAAGACGCAAAGAAACAGGATGCCCGTACCCAATTCGACGAGTGGATAGCGGATAGCGACCCGAGTATGGCAGTAGCGGCAGCGCCCCCGTAGCCACAGCCAACCCAACACAGGCACGTTATCGTAGGGCTTGAGCGGCGTCTTGCATTTAGGACATCGCGACGGTGGAAACAGTAGTGACAGCCCGGCAGGTAGCCGGTAGATCACCACATTGAGGAAGCTGCCAACGGCTGCGCCAACAACGAAGACAAAAATCGCGAGGATAAGTTCGTACACCTTTGATTTACAGCGTGGGTCACTTTGCTGGGGCCTTCGAGTATTGCAACCCCCGTTAGGTCAGAGTGCTCAGAGCCCGGTTGCAACTCATCCCTTACGCTGGTCTGCTTCGACAGGTTCTCAAGGCTCAGGGCGTTGAATTTGCGGCACCATGGTTCAGGAAGCCCAATGCCGCCCCAATCCGCGCCAAGATCAATGCAGCCCCGGCTCAATTTGGCTCAGGGGAATGAAGCACTCATGGGGCAGCAATACGGGCTTGTCACCAAAAATGAGTTTGCCACGTCGGGTCGATCGGCCAATGGCGACGCCGATGGGCCGTTGGACAACTTCAGGATGCACTTCATAATAGGTGCGATAAATATGACGGGCTGACTTCAGCAGTGCCGGATCCAGCATTGAGGGACCACCCGTTGGCAGCGGTCCGGGGGGTGGTCCTGGCATCGGCTCTGTAGGGAAGGGCATCCCGGTGTCGGGATGAGGATAGTAGCTTGGTTGCTGATATGGTTGCACAGATGGAACCCCACTCTAGCTAGGTTGGTGTACGGACGTTGGCTGTTTTGGTAAACCCTGACAGACGGTTGCCCCGAAGGGACCTTATCTATATCTATGGATCTTTATTCTTTATCTAGTGTTGACATCTAGTGTTGACGGTTGGCTGGGTAAGACGGTCTTGGCCCGAATCGGTTTGAGGGCGGTGGGTTGGGCAGGCCAAGATGGGATACAAAGGTCAATGGGAAGAACTAGTCCAGGTGTATTAGTCAC
>JBCBOC010000149.1:0-7572 GCA_039821475.1 Cyanobacteria bacterium J06632_22
CAAGCGCTTGGGACATCTCTGGCGCTCAAGTGACCAGTATTGGAGCCCAGTGGCCCGCCGTCGTGCACAAACCCCAATCAAGGGCCTTTGTGGCGACGGCTATAATTTCTCAGGCATTCCTCAGACGTGCCTTAACCTCTCCTCAAGACTGGATCAGGCGCTTCTCAACCCAGGGACGCAGAATGTTCCTGAACCATCTGAGACTGTAGATCATGGAATTGACTCGACCTGAGACTTTGCCCTTAGCGTTGCAGACAAGCTGCCAGCGGCTATCGCTATTGCCTGATCAGCGACTGTTTCGACGGGGGGATCGGGCGGCGACAATTTTTGTCTTGGTGACTGGCCGAATACGGTGCTATCGCCGGACGGTCGAGGGGCGTGAGGCAACCCTAGCAGTGGCACTATCGTCCCAGGTTCTGGGGGAAGAAGCGCTGTTTAGTGACCGCTACCTCAGCAGTGCGATCGCAGATACCGCTGCGGTGCTGCTAGCCTATCCAGTTGAGCCGTTACTGGGTGCGATCGCACAGTCACCGGATCTAGCCACTTGCTTGCTGTCCCTTATGGGCCAAAAGGTTCAAACCCTACAAACCTTGTTAGAACTGCGCAGCATCCGTTCAGCGTCCTTACGGGTGAAGCAATACCTCCGCTATCAAGCCCAAGACGTTCAGCCTATTCAGATCGAAGGAACCTGGAAGACCATCGCCGTAGAGTTGAGCTTAACGCCGCAAACGCTCTCCAAGGCGCTAGCCCAGCTTGAGGAAAACGGTCAGATTGACCGAACACCTAAGGGCATTTACCTGCCAGAAAGGGCGTAGTAGTCTATTTACCCTTAAAATTCAGTGATTGCAAATTGAGTAGCTGCGTTGATTTGGGCGGATGCAGGGTCGTCCAACTGCGTTGTATTGCGCTTAAAGGCAGCATCGGGCTTGCTCCGCTTGATGCTGCCATCATTAACCTTTGGGTAGAACCCTGCAATTACCTTTTAGGTAATTGCATTGGGTCGTCGATGCGTTCAATACTCTACGGTATCGCGCCTACATCGCGTCCGGCTTATAGCTTTGCCTGAGGGACAACGATCGCCATGGACGTGACAAAGGTTTAGTCTTACTGGCAAGGCCCTTGTCTCGTTTAGCGAAGAAATAAAGGAGAGTTGATGACGCTATTTCGAACGCTATTTATAGCTCTCGCCACTTTGCCTAGGACAATCTAGGCCAATCCTGGCGCTCAAGTGCCCAGTACTGGAGCCAAGTGGCCCGCCGTCGTGCACAATCCCCAATCAAGGGCCTTTGTGGCGACGGCTATATTTTGATGATGGTTAGTGTTGTTAGCTAGACGCTAGCGGCTGGACTCAACGATAGATGGAATCCGGTGCCGTTATATTTCAGTTTCTTGGAGAACAATAGACGATGAGTATTCTTGAGCTCCTGCCGATCATACTGTATGCAATGACAATTATCATTGTCCTACTGATAGGGGCAGATAAGGACTTTCCCAAGCCCTTGACTATAACTTTTATATCGATACTTGCGTTAGCATTTATTGTTTTTTCGGTAGTCACTGTCGTTAATGATGGATTGCCTCAGTTCTGGATAAACCACACGACAAATATGACGGGCAACCAAGTGTGGTTTGATCTCATCTTTGCGGTTGCGGTTGCGTTTTATCTCATCGCGCCAAGAGCTAAAGCAGTAGGCATGCCCTTATTTCCATGGGCGTTGGCCGTTATCCTCACGGCTAACGTAGCACTTTTGCCCATGTTGGCTCGTTTGATTTGGCTTGAAAAACAAGTCTAAAAAAGACGTGAGAGATTCGACTATGGGTTTTCTAGCATTCGACACGGAGGGCCAGGCAGCCCCAACAGCCAGGGACATATCCTGCCCCTGGCTGTTGGGTTATCTATAGCGCTCGCCACTTTGCTGAGGACAGTTCTGGCTGTGAAACCCTTGGTATGGTCGCCAAGTGGCCCGCAACCGCGCACAAACGTGTGTGGCGGTTGCTATAGTTGATTCGTTGGTTGGGTGATTATTCCAGCAGCTCGCCGGTTTCCTGCAAGGTGTGCAGTCGATGGTATAAACCGCCCTGCGTCAACAGCTCAGCATGGCTCCCGATTTCGCTAATCTGCCCTTGGTCAAGAACAACAATTTTGTCGGCCTCGCGAACCGTGCTCAAACGGTGGGCAATGATGATCAGGGTGCGGGTCCCAAAGAGCGATTGCATTGCCAATTGAATGGCCCGCTCCGACTCGTAGTCCAAGCTAGATGTCGCCTCGTCAAATACCAGCACATCAGGGTCTACAATCAGTGCGCGGGCAATGCCGATACGCTGCCGCTGACCGCCCGAAAGCCTGACGCCACGCTCACCAACAGTGGTGAAATAGCCCTTCGGCATCTGAGTGATGAACTCATGAGCCTGAGCAATTTTGCAGGCCTCGACCACCTGTTCAAGGGTAGCGTCGGGGTTGCCGTATAGTAGATTGTCGATCAGCGTACCGTTAAACACGTCCACCTCTTGGTGCACAATGGCTAGGCGCTTACGGTAAGCCGTAATGTCCAATCGTCGGACATCTTGCCCATCGATCAGTACCGCACCTTGGTTCGGCTCGAAGTAGCGGAACAACAGTTTTACTAATGTCGACTTACCAGAACCCGATCGACCGACTAGAGCTACAGTTTGACAGGGCTCAATTAGCAGCTCGATGTTGTTGAGCACCGGCTTAGCTGGATCGTAACCAAAGCTCAAGCGATTGAAATGCACCTTGCCCGTAAAGTGGTAGTCGGGCAACCCTGCTGTCGCCAGCTGTCCGGCATCCTGTCCAACCGGCAGTTCCAGAAACTCCTGGAAGCGCAGCATTGCCGCATATCGACGGGCAAACATCTCAGCCAAGTCACAGATGGGGTCTACCTCTGCGAAGGCCATGCTCGACACCGTAAAGGTTGTCACAAAGTGTCCCAGAGAGATTTGACCCTGGACCGTGGCCCATAGCGTTAGTGCCAGAACGACAAACACGCAGGTCTGAACCAATGTTCGTTGCCAGGTGGCAATTTTGACGTAGCCCAGGTGAATACGATAGTCGAGCACCTTAAACTCTCGATCTAGGCGCTGGGTCTGACGATGCAGCTCTCGGGTTTCCGTGGCAAATGCCTTGACGGTTTTGATATTGGTGATGATTTCAGAGTTACGGCTTTCGGTATTCTCGATGTACTTATCTAGCTTTTCCTCTTCTTGAGAGATGTTTTTGAGCCCCACAAAGCTGTAGCCAATAATGAGCAGAAACGTGCCCAAAACGATGAGCGCAATTCGCCAATCAATGAACCAAATGACGGCAAAGATACCAAAAACACGGAATATTCTAGGAATAAACTGACTGACGATCTCTGGATAGGTCCAGTTAAAGTTAGACAGTCCTTTAGCCACTCGTGCGGCAATCCGGCCTGGGTTGTTTTCATCATAAAATTCCAGCGGCAGGGTCAGAATTTTCTCCAGTGCTTCCTGGGCGTGCTGACGCCGGGCCCGAAAGGCCGTATCCCAGCCAAACCAAGGGCCAATCCAGGGTTGAAGGGGGGCACGCCCCACCGAGACAAGGCCGATGACAGTTAGCAGAACCGCCAGTTGAAAGGACAGAGAATTGGGTTGATTGAGCAGTCGAGACAGGCTAGAAAAGCCTGTCTCGAGGGCTGCATCCACCGCCTGCCCAGAAATGACGTTAAGGATTTGACCAATCCCGTAGGGCACAATCAAATCGATAATCTCGAATAGGCTCATGCCTAGGGCGCTGAATAGCGTGATTCGCCAGTAGTCCTGGTAGTACTTGAGGATTTTGAAAAACTTACTCATGGGAATACCCCTGAATGCGCAGCTGAACCGACTCAACGGTTAAGCCGCAAAAACAAATGGGACGCAAAAATGGCCTGCTGGGTGAGAGCAGGCGGTCGCTATAACTTTGGGCACGCAAATTGAGCCACCGAGTACGGCTGTCTTTTCAGCCCCGTGCCCGCAGAGACGAATATCCGATAAACAGGTGTGTGCGTTACTGATATAGCTGTCGAAGGGCTTCTCGGCGCAGTCGACTGCGTCGAGAAGCGGCAGCATAAAGAACTTCAGTGCTAGGAACTGTCCCTAGCCACTCGACGGACGCAACAGTGCAAAAACACCGAACAGCCCACGCGTCGCCGCAAGACTCCTGATGGGCCTATCAATGGGCTCACCAAAGCTTCACCTCTGTCCAGCGGAGGCTTTGAACCATGGTTATGCTCGAGTCGGCTATGCCCGAGTCGGCTATGCCCGAGTCGACACTTTTACTGAGCTATTCTTCGCTAGCGAGATAACGACGAACAGGACAGATCAAACCAGCCGACCATACTAGACCTGAAACTCTAGGCCCAGATACTAGTGCAGCGTCAACGCTAAAGATTCGGGTAAAGCCAGTGAAGTAGTGAGTCGTGAATAGTGAAGTAGCGTTTGGCCTTAAACCCTTTGAAGTAAAGACGTGCGACTATTTCACTACCTCACTATTTCCCTATTTCACTGTCATCGCCAACCCTAATACTTATTGTTGACAGGCCACTAGGTCCGGCAAGAATGCTAGGTCCGGCAAGAATGCTAGGTCCGGCGAGAATGCTAGGCCCGGCGAGAATGCCGAGCCCGATTCAGTTCGGAATATTCGCGATAAAGATGGATAAGGGGGGTGGACGAGCCTAACGTTGGAATCCGCTAAAGTAGCGCTTTTTCATGGTTGAATCTTCCCTTTGACGTCAAATCGTTGTACAGATTACTGTCCTACGGACAAGTGTTCAGATAATCATGGTTCAACCGGAAGGGTAACAGTAGCTTGGGTCTAAACTATTGTGCTACGACCTGTAGCACCACAAGATATACAAGGGTAAACCAACTATTTCGGATTTTCAATATTTTTGTTTCGGAAGGTTATAAACTCGGCCCCTGGGCTTGCACCTCCCAATGTGGCAAAGTGGCGAACGCTATAGCAGCCCTCGATAGCGAATGAAAACTAGAATCGCGGCCCAGGATCCCAATGTCACTTTGACGGCCACCAGAACGTTCAAAATTGGAATCCAGCCGCCGCTGGCCAGGGTATCTAGCTCGCCATGGGGTAGCTCAAAGCCGATCAGCATCAGCGTGGCTAGCACAATAAAGATCAGGACCGATATCTTTTCCCAGGTCGCGGCTTTCCAGCGCTGGTAGATGGATTCCATCCACTGGGGAGACGCGGTAATGGCCACCAGCCCAATGGCGGTGCCGCCCGCGACGCCTGCAGCAAAGCCGCCACCGGGGCTGAGGTGTCCACGGATGGCAAGCTCCACACTGACTAGCGCTGCAATGGTCGCGCCAAGGCGGGCCAGCACAATAGAGGGGGGATCGGTAAATTGGTAAACCGTGCAGGACGGCTTCTCGTTGGCCAGCAGGAACCGGGCACCCATGATAGACAAGGTGAAGACGACAACTTCAAAAATAGTGTCGTATAGGCGGTTTCTAAAGATAATGCCGGATACCGCATTGGGAACGCCGCTTTCTTCTACGACGGTTTCCACAATAGATAGGTCTTCCAAGGGGAGGATGGCGTTGGGGAAGACCAACATCTTGATGAAGAGTGCCACCCCAGCAATGAGATAAATCCACTTCATGATGGGGTCTCCGTTAGATCAAAAGGCTGGATGGTCGATTCTGCCGATGCGGAGGCTGATAGATAATCGATGGTGAGGGTCTTGTCATTGACGGCCTGAAAAATTTCATGGAGCCTTCGGACACGGGTCTGGAGGACCTGGGAGGGTAGATAGATGCCATGGACGCTTTTGCGATCGAGGGCTGTTTTAAGTGCGATCGCACAGTCATACTCCACCAACTCCAATCGCATGTGTTGGTCGTGCAGTATGCGTCGTAGCAATGCCAATGTTTCCTTCGGTACCCCATCCTCAATCAGGACCCCCAGTCGCATGCTCATGGACGAACGCACCGCAATGGCATAGAGGGTAATCGACAACATCGTTCCCACGAGGGCCTCGGTCAGCGCCACATCCGCCGCCCCAAAAAAGGCATAGACCAGTGCGGCCACCGCCCCCAAAATACCGCGGACGACCAGCGCATGATAAGGGTTAACCTGGGCGACCAGCATGCCGGCCGTCAGCGGCAGCAGTAGAGCAATGGTCACGCCTACCACATCTGCATCGGCTAAACTACCGCTACTCAGCATAGTCCCCCCTCGTAGAGCAATAGGCCAACACGTAGCCCAATACCGTGTTCCAAATCGCCAGAGATACTAGGGCAAGGACTAGCAGCGGCCACTCCCGGGGAATTTGCAGCAGCAGCCCCGCCACAATGGCCATCGACCCCAACGTATCTGACACCGACAAGCTGTGGAGCTTGAACAGAATTGAACGCCGCCCTAGCAGAGGCCAAGTGCCCCATAGCCAGAACACGAGCCCCACCCCTATACAAAAGTAGCTTGTTGCCTGAATTAAACTGTTCATCTTCTTCACTGTTTGCGTTTGACGGTAGCCTGCGGTGTTCACGCTTCG
This sequence comes from Cyanobacteria bacterium J06632_22, assembly GCA_039821475.1. Lineage (GTDB taxonomy): Bacteria > Cyanobacteriota > Cyanobacteriia > Phormidesmidales > Phormidesmidaceae > CAWUKV01. Next base: position 6,531 of record JBCBOC010000149.1, read on the forward strand.
TTTAAGCGGCGTAGAACATGGGCTAATAACATAAGGGAGGCATTGCCGACGCTTAAAATCAGGACGCCAACAAGGCCAATCATCCAGTCATCGCGCAAGACCGAAACCACTAAAATCATCAGCGAAGTCTTGGTTGCAATGCTGGCGAAAGCCAACATCTTTTGCCAGGTATCGCCGTCCCGGCAGGCCGCGTAGATGGGAATCAGTAGTGCCACAACCATAATCAGCAGAATATTGTTCATGGGTTAGCCTCCTCTGAAGAATGGGGTAACGCTGTACGCTTAGACCGTCGCTGGACCTGGTGGACCTCATACCAGCCCTCTTCGCGATAGTTGAGTACCACGGTTTTGGGGGTAAAGGTGATCAAGAAGATATCTAGAAAAATTAGGCCTGGCGTGCGTGACGGACGGACGCGCTCCAAGGTCACGGCCTCTCGCTTGTGGGGCCGGAGCATAATTTCCACTGCCTCTTTGTAGGCGATGGGAATTGCCACAGCGATTTCTCCCAGGACGCGTAGCCACTCTTTGATGGCCGAGGGGCGGGTAAACCGCTGAGGAATGAGTAGCGCGACACAGACGCCAATAAAAATATTAATGGGGCTAGAATCTGCGGTGAGTAAGAACCAGATGCCCAATCTCAGAAAAATATTTAAAAATCCCGTCATGCTATCACCGTCCAAAAAAGTAACGTCAGCATCAGGCTCATGGTCCCGATCAGGTGCTCAAACCGTTCTGGCGTACGAGAGAGTCGGAGGATAGCGGTCCGGAACAGGACGCCATAGGCCAGCCAACCCAGGGCGATGGTGATCAAAGGCTTGATAATGTTGCTGACGCTGTAGGCCTTATAGTAAATCCCATTTCCGAGAATGAGCCCCCCCAACAAGACGCCCATCGCAAACCAAAAATTGAGGCCAAGCGGTTTCTGCGGACTGTCCTCCACGGGGCCATGGGGCAAAAAGATAAATTTTGAAAAGGAAATGGCCGTTCCCAAAGCTGCAACATTCATGCCGATGACCTGCCAGGGTAACAGATTTTTCATGGTC
>JBCBOC010000666.1:0-2847 GCA_039821475.1 Cyanobacteria bacterium J06632_22
AACTTCAGGCACAAATAGTAGCCGCAACGGAATATCCGACTGCACCTGAGCCTGTTCATAGAGCGAGGCTAACTCGGTCCAGCCCACGACTGCCGTATCTGCTAACTGTCGATTCTCAGCCTGAGCCTGACGGAGAAAAGCCTCCGCATCGTCCCCACTAAAAAAGACGTTTAACAAGGCCACTTCCTGACGCGGCTGGTTGCCCTCCGCCTCACGGACCAATCGGTTCGTAATATACCCACCGTCAGGCGTAGCGACGATAAAAACAGGAATATTCGATAGCGTGTCGACAACTTCTGACTCCGGCAGCGCTGTTGCGGCCGGCGCGACCGCTCCGCTCACCCCCAACAGTCCTAGCGTCAACAGGTACGGCAGTCCCCGATTTAAAAACGTCCGACTCAAAAATGTTCGCCCTAACAGCATTCGCATATCCTCTCCCGATGGGATCATTTAACAGCTTTAGCCACAACTCTATATCAAGCCCTAAGGATACGATTGAGCTACCCGACGTTCCAGGTGCCGCGCCTCGCGACCATACCCCTATACGTCTTCAGCGTCCATGCCCCATGACAAACAACAGATAAGCAGGCCCCATCCAGGCCGGTCATTTGCCATGCGGAAAGGCAACTGGGTTCAAGCTAGACGCGGCTTAGAACGGCATTCCATGCCCCAATCTGGCACCACACCATCGCAACCCACCCCCATGAACCTCACCATAATCCATCAACATGGATAGTGTTTACGTCGTCTGGGGACGATTCCGCAATTGGATATATAGCTCTCGCCACTTTACTGAGCACCATCCTGGCGCTCAATGGCCTAGTATGGTCGCCCAGAGTGGCCCGCCGTCTTGCACAAATCCTAAAAAAGGGCTTTTTGTGGCGACGGCTATAGCCGCCGAAGGGTTGGCAGACCCATTCGACTGCGTCGCGGGGCTCCAGAATAAACGCCTTTAGCGGCAAGAACTGTCGCTAGCCACTCGACGAAGGCAATAGCATCATTCCAGGGGCAGAGCCTTCACCCAACACTATCAAAACCGCTCTACCAAAACCGCTCTACCAAAAGCAATCGACGACTGACTCGCCGACTGTCATAGATCACAATATTGGGGCTCACAATATCAGAGCTCACAACATCGGGATGACAGGATTCGAACCTGCGACATCCTGCTCCCAAAGCAGGCGCGCTACCAAGCTGCGCTACATCCCGGTCTAAACTGAAAATTGCTAACTTGTTAACTATTCAGTCCAGGCTCTTCAGTATAGCAATCGATTTGAATTTTCCCAGCCTGGATTTTCCCAGCAACCTGCCATGCCCTCCTCTCCAGAACCCCGCCAAAGCCTACGCAGCTGGCCTGTAGAGGCCCTGCCAGGTCTGCCAGATGCCCTGAGGCAAAAATTTCAGCATGTTGGCATTCTCACAACCGCCGATTTAATTCGACAGGGCCGCTCCCCAAAATCTCGACTGGCGTTGGCCGAACAACTCAATAGTCACCCCCAACACATCAACAAATGGACCGCCCTGGCTAGGCTAGCAGCGCTGCCCAGCGTCGGTCCCACCTACTGCGGCCTGCTGCTCCATGCGGGGGTAAGTTCGCCTGAACAGCTGGCTACCGCCCAAGTCCAGCGACTCCACCAGCAGCTCCAACGGCTGCACCTGCGGTTGCTCTCCCAGGTTAAAAACTGTCCAGGGCCACCGCTCATCAGCCAATGGATTCAAGAGGCTCGTCAGTGGAGTATTGCTAGTCGGGGTACCAAAACATCCCCTTAATGCCCTCAGGATCGGGGGTGAAGCCTAAGCGCTCATAAAAGGACACAACCTGTGGGTCAGCAAACAGTGTGACGTTGCTGATATCTTCACTACGAAGCTTCTTAACCAACTGTTTCATCAGGGCCTTGCCTAGCCCCTGCCCCTGAAAGTCGGGATGAATCACCACATCCCAAATGGTGGCATTAAAAGCATGATCTGAGGTTGCTCGAGAAAAGCCGACCAAGCGCCGACGGGTCCCCCGTTGCTCCCACATGGTCACGACTAAAAAGCTATGCTGAATCGCTTTCTTGACCTTACGAATCGGCCGTCGGGACCAGCCTACGGCATCGCAAAGCTCTTCCAACTCATAAAGGTCAATATTGCGATCGGTACTGAAAAAAACGCGATTGCCCGACTTGGGGGCAGGAGCTTCAGCGATATAGCCATCTGCGCTTGCTTGCTGGGGGGCCGATGGCGCCTCGCTGGTGGTAAACAAGCTTTTCCAGAAACCCATTCGAGCAGCGCCCTCACGGGCAAAAAAAGATAACTTCAGTAGTATATCGTCTGAACTGTCTACCAGCAGCGGCGGTTTTGACGACTCTTGAGTTGAGGCCGATTTGACGAGTTTCTAGGCTGAAGGCCTGCGCTAGGTAGCAAGGCTGGGGGCCAGAGTCTAACCCGCCCTGAGTCTAACCGGACTATTGCGGGCAGACTATGCTGTAGAAGCCTTCGTCGGTGTAACCATTGTCACTCAGGGTCGGATACCGCACAGTGCGGTATCCTGCTATCTCACAAATGGCAGGCCACCCAGGTAAACTCCTCTTTCTCCTAAGCCCATGGCCGCCGGACTGAAAACCTCTACCATCGAGCTCCTCAAGCGTTTCAATCGAGCGTTTCCCCAGTTTTACGAACAATTTGTCAGCAGTGAAATCCAGCTGCAAAACCTGAGGTTGGCCTATCAACTTTACAAAAGTAAAAAGGCCGTCACCGAGATCAAACCTGAGGGAAACCGCAGTGCATTGCACTTTGCCTATCGCAATCAATCTTTCTTGCTCAGCGACATTTTTGGTGTCCTGGCCGCCTATGGCCTGACTATTC
>JBCBOC010000090.1:0-9266 GCA_039821475.1 Cyanobacteria bacterium J06632_22
CCCAGGGTTGAGAAATTCTGCCTTACCCAGGATTTCACAGCCGGTTTCTTCGCAGAAGCTGTTGAGTCGAATCAGTGGCGTATTGCCAACAGCACCAACGAAACCTTGCTTGATATCCATAGCGGAGAACATGTCAATAAGGGACAGACTCTATCGTAGTGGGAAACGGCGTTACCACACCCATCCCTCTGTCCATAATCCCTGCTGGGGCACCGACTGAATCAGACCACAGTCGGCCAACTGCTGGGCGGCCCGCCACCACCGCGCCGAGGAGATCGTTCCCGGATGGGCTGGTGCGGCCAAGACATAGGGCTTTAAGCGCTTTAGCGTCTCCCGCTGATAGGCCTCATCTGGGACGTTGCTGTCCTTATATTGTGTGGCAATCAGCGTTGCGGTAGCGGGGATAGCCTCTAGGGCCTGCCGCCAGCCCTCAAAAGTCGCCGTCAAAAACTGCTGCACCGCCTGGGGCCGTTCTGCCAGGAGCCGATTCGACGCAAAAATCACCTGGGCGTAGGCGTCAAAACCAAAATCACTGAGCTTCAGCAACACAGGCTCCCGTCCAGTCTGCCGGGCATAGTCCAGGGGCTCATCTAGGGCATAGCACTGAATCGCGTCAAACCGGCCTGAGGTCAGGGGCTCAAACTGATCGGTGTAAGGAATCAGCGTCCGGTCCACCTGCGTGGGCTCGATACCGTACTGGGTTAACACCAAATCCAGCGCCTTTAGCCCATCTTCGTGGAGGCCAATGTGCTTGCCAATCAAATCTTGAGGTGTTTGCAGCGCTAACGAGGCATCGCTAATTAACGCCAGGGGAGAGGCCTGCAACATCGTGGCAACGGCACTGACCTCAACCCCTGCGGCCTGGGCCGCTAACAATACCGCCTGCTCAACACAGCCTAGGGTGTCGCGCTGGGTCGCGACCGTCTCAACCACCTCAATATCGGGGGCTGCAGGCTGCAGGGCCACGGTAATTCCTTGCTGCTGATACAGCCCCTTAGCTTCTGCTACCATCAGTCCAGCAAATTGGGTCGTCAGCAGCCAGTCCAACTGCATCGTCAGTCGGGTCAGCGGCGTCCCCTGGGCAGCTGCGGATGGGCCGAGCCCCAACGCCAGCATCCCTGCCATCTTGATCAACTCTCGCCGCGCTATCGTCATTTCCCTAAAGGCTTATTTCTCTAACCATACAAAAAAGGACACCCCGAGAGGCGTCCTTTTTGGGTGAAAGGGCCAATGACGATCCCCTCGCAGGAATCGTCAACACCCTGACTGATTCGGCTTACTTATTTGGCTGAGGCGTCATACGCAGGTAGGGCTTGATTTCGGTAACGCCCTTGGGGAACTTTTGCTTCGCATCTTCGGTGGAAATCGCCGGAGAAACCACCACGTCTTCACCCTCTTTCCAGTTCACAGGGGTGGCCACGCTGTAGTTGTCGGTAAGCTGCAGGGAATCGATAACGCGCAGGATTTCCTGGAAGTTCCGACCGGTGCTCGGGGGATAGGTGATCGTCAGACGCAGCTTGTGCTGAGGGTCAATCACAAACACTGTCCGCACGGTCACCTTCGCATTGGCGTTGGGGTGAATCATGCCGTACAGATCAGACACCGTCTTGTCGGCGTCAGCAATGATGGGATAGTCAACGGTCGTGCACTGGGTCTCGTTGATGTCACTGATCCAGCTGTTGTGGGAGTCGGCATTGTCGACGCTGAGGGCAATTACTTTTGCATTGCGCTTTTCGAACTCACCCTTGAGCTTGGACACTTCACCCAGCTCAGTGGTGCAAACGGGGGTGTAGTCCGCCGGGTGGGAGAACAGCACAACCCAGTTATCGCCTGCCCAGTTGTAAAAGTCGATCTCACCCTGGGAGGTTTTTTGGGTAAAGTTGGGGACGGTATCGCCAAGTTGTAGAGTCATAGCCTCTCCTGAATTTCCTTAACGCGTTTCTTGAGGTTGGTTTGATGGGGGGATTTGGGCGTTTGCCAAAAGCGGGAATAGCCGCACGAAGCCCAGAAAGGTCAGCCTAGTTTCCGTAGCGTGACATAAATCCCCGGTATTCCCATCGGGATTTAGATGATTCTTTACAGAGTTTAGCGCAGCCGTGAAAATTCGCTGCGATCAAATCCCTAATTTTTTGATGATTTGGTAACTTTCCACACAGAACTGACGCCATTCTCCACGAGAATACGTGGCTTTCTGGCGGATGGCACAGGGACTACACGCGTCGTTATGATTTGTTTGCCTTGGAAATATTTGTGTTTTGTCTTTCTCTCTGCCCCAAGGCCGTCATCAGTGACCCTACGACCACCGCCATTGCGCCGGCCAACGACAGCAGCGTCAGCCGCTCTGGCTCTACTAGGTCTGGCCAAACCGTATGGGTTAGGGCCATAGCCGCAATGGTGACCAGCGGCGTCAGCGACAGAATGGCGCTAATACGGGAGGCTTCTAAATGATGCAAGGACGCTGCAAAGGCGCCGTAGGCCAGCAGCGTATTTAGCCCGCAAAACAGCAGCATGCCCCATTCCAACTGGGTTAGCGTCGGCAGCCGTTGGGGCTGGGCCATGGGGGTGAGCATCAGTGCACAACCCCCAAAAATTAGCAGCATGACCTGATTCGAGGTCAACATCGCCAAGAGCTGCTTTTGTAGTAAGGCATAGATGGCCCAGGCCAGCGCCGCCACCACAATGAGTCCGCCTCCCACCACATAGGCCGTGCCCTGCTGGTCACTTTCGGCCTGCCACTGGGCAAGTTGCTCGTTGAAAAACAGCAACAGCCCAACCATCAAGCCCCCCACCCCCAGTGCCTGGATACGGCTAAAGCGCTCTCGAAAAATGACCACCCCGCCCAAGAGCAAGAGCATCGGCGCCAGTTGAATAATTACTTCGGCATTGGCTGGGGAGGTGCGGTCTAGTCCGGCCACAAAGGTCAAATAGTTCAGCGTCAGGGCTGCGATCGCAATCCCCACCATTTCGACCCGGACCTTGGCCAACGTCGCCCGAGTCGGTAGCTGTCCCTTAACCGCCAGATAAATCAGCAGCAGTCCCCCCGAGAGCCCAAACCGAAACCAGGTAATCGTATAGACATCTAACGGTTCCAGGACAACGGCCAGCCCAATGGGCAACAAACTCCACAACACCACCGGCAAAATTGCCAGCGCCAATCCCAACTGCCACCGCCCCGAACTTTGATGTAGCGCCATTATTCCTTGTTATCAGAAGTTCATTTTGAATGGGGGTTCATTTTGAATGGGGTCAGCGTGAACGCATCCGTCTCATCCAGCAAGGAACTCGACAATGCCCTCCAAGATAAACTCAACGGCAATGCCCGAGAGGATCAGGCCCATGACTTTGACAGTCACAGTCATCACGGTTGGCCCCGGCCCTTTTCCCGCAATCAGCAGTATCCGAAAGAGAACATAGAGAATGGCGCCTGCGGTAATAATGGCAGCCGTAACGATGAGCTGATGGAGAAGACCAGAATGGGCATCGGCATAAATCAAAACCTTTGTCATTGTGCCAGGTCCCGCCAAAATTGGGATGCCAATGGGCACAATGCCTACGGGGCTAACCCGGTTGTCTGCAACAGCGTCTAACGTCGACGGCAGATGTATGACCCCCAGCATTTCTAGGCCATAAAAGAGAAATAAAATTCCGCCAGCAATTTTCAGGGCCGCAACCGTAATGCCAAACAGCGCCAAGATGTAAGTGCCCAAAAAAGCAAACATTAAAAGCGCAAAAATAAAGGTCACGACCGAGGCCATGACTATTTTCTCTTTTTCCTTACGGGTATGCCCCTCAATGAGCGCCAGGATAACGGGCAAATTACCGATCGGATCAGCAAGAGACAACAGGCCCACCAGAAGCTTGATATATTCTGGCCCAACTAATAGCCCGTCGTCCGTCATAGCCGCCCCAGTTAAAGCGTCGCTTTAACTATAGCTCTGTTTCAAGGGCTATAAGTTATTGCCGATCAAGACAAAAGGCGCCCAGTAGTAGGGGTGCGTATAGCCCTCGGGTCGCCGGGCCGTCAAGGTGGGGTCAAAGCTGCCAAATCGCTCGCCGGATCGCGTCAGTGTGGCTAGGGCAAGCTGGATCTCCTCATCGTCACTCAGTAGCGTTAGCTGTGCCTGCCGCAGGGCCTCGGCCTTGGTGATGGGATTTTCTGCGGTGCTATCGGCCAACTGCTGATAAAACAGCTGCATCTGTAAACTCGTACTGGCATCGTTCACCTTCCACAGCGAGGCAATCACCGACTTAGCCCCGCCACTCAAAAATTGATGGGCCACCCCCGAAATCTCAATGCCATCTTGGTCAGGGCCGCTGAGGGCCGTCTCACAGGCGGACAGGACCACCAGATGAATATTACTCAAGTCTTGCAGCGCCTGAATGTCAGAAATTTTGAGCGGGTTACCGTTCCCTAGCAGTAGATAAGAGTTCTCGTGGCTGCCTGGGACAAATTCAGCATGAGTCGCAATGTGGGCAATGGTGTGATACGCCAAATTGTCCCGCAGGGTGCGCCGGTCAAAGGCTTGGTTTAAGAACAGATCGCCCTGGTAGACGCCTGTGGTGTCTTCAGTATTGCCACGCTCAACAACGATACTGTCCAACTCCGCAGGCACGTTGGGCAGCGCACTATAGCCGTCAACGGAGTCCGACACCCCCAAGGCCAGCACAGAATTTTGGTCAGTGCCGGGGGCCAGCCGTTCTTCCATGTCAGTTTCCCCAGCCGACAAGATGGTAGAGGTGGTGTAGTTCTCCACCACGTACTGGCGGCCATCGTATAGGGCCCCCATCGGTAGGTAGCGTGTGGTGCGGTCTAGGGCAAACACCAAATTTTCAATATTGTTGGCCTCAATTTCCGATTCTATGGGGCCAATCAGCCAATCATAAAGCTGCTTACCCACCGCCTGCACATCATTAATATTGGAACGGGGCGTCTCAATCAGTTGGCGAAACTCAACAATCGTCTCGCTCAGCTCGCGCTGCCCCACGTCCGTCACCTCAACACTTTTGAGTACACCGCCCTCTGCCGCCCACAAAATCCAAATTTTATCCTCCAGTACGAGGGGATAAATCAGCAGTGAATGGGGCTGAGCCTCAACAATATCCGCCGCTGCTCGCCGAAAATCCTGGGTATCTAGGGCGGCCCGGTCCACCGACAGGCGCTCTTGAATCTCGGACTCAAAGGTACGCAAGGTCCGGTTAAATTCTGTTGTGAGGATATCTCGTTGATCAAGCAGATTGCTGAGCCGATCGCAACGAGACTGCTGACAGGCCAATACCTCTTGACCAAAGGCAATCAGCGAGCCGTATTCCTGCACAATTTGTCGTTCTGCTGGGTTGAGGGCGATGTCGCTATTGTTGCCGGAACGCTCAGCCCCTTGGAATTCTCGGAGTTCTTCTAACTTTAGAAGTTCTAAAACCTGCTGTGCTTCGCCAATCCGTCCTTGAGACAACAAGACGTCTGCCAGTTCCCGGTAAATATCAACGATACGTAACCCATCGATACTGACAAAGGCTTGGAAAAAGGACTCTTCTAAACCGGACGACAAATTGCGCACATTACCGCGCACTTGTTCAATTTGGTTAATGGCTTGCTTATAGTAGCTCACGGCAACATTGGGCAGCCCCTGATCGCGGTAGAGCCGGGCGACCGCAGCACGGGCATAAAAGCTAGGCTCTAGGGCTAAGGCCTCGTTGTAATAGTCCAGCGCGGTTTCCAGATCGCCCGCCCGGTAGTACACATTGCCGGTAAAAAACAGCGCCGTCTCATCCGTCGAGGAGAATTCTGTACTGCGCATCAGGTCTAACCCCGTGGAAACCTGTGCGATCGCAATGTCATGTTCCTCTAGGCCACTGTAGCCCACCCCCGCAAACAGGTACAGCAAGCCTGCGAATAAATCCCGCAAGTCGTCCGCGAGGCGCAGTTCCTCTAGGCCCACCAGGGCCGTTTCGGAAGCCGTCACCGTTTCAGCATAGTCCCCCGCCACAAACGCGCTCACCGTGGCAAATAGCCCGGCAAAGGTCTCCACCACCCGAACAACATTGTCAGAGTGCGGGTTGCTCTGGTTAATTTGCGCCAGCATCTCATCGGCGAGCTGTTCGGCCCGTTCAAAGTCTCCCAAGTCCAAATAGCTGCCGTACAGATTACCCAGCACCCCCAGCAGAATGTTGATATTCCCTTCCGATTGGGCTAGCTGAATGCTACGTTCACCGTAGCCAATGGCCTGATCGTAATTGCCTAAGGAGCTGTGGGCGGAGGCCAGCGTCGCCGTGGCCAGAGCCTCTAGGGTCGCGTTTTCGAGCTGCTGGGCCAGTGCTAGGGTTTCTTCTGCGGTGGCAATGGCACGCCCATAGTCGCCCTGCTGATCATAAATGTCTGCCAGGGTACTCAGGGCTAGGGCCTCTATCTCGGGGACATTCAGCGCGCGCGCTAGGCTGAGGGCGGCTTCGCTGGCTTCAGCCGCGGCATCAAACTGGTTAATGGCCTCGTGATACTTGCCTAAAAAGGCCTGATACACCACCAGCCGACGACGATCGTCAATGGCCTGGGCAATTGCGATCGCATTCTCTAAGTGACCAATGCCCCGCTCGTAGTCCGGCAACTTGTCGTACAGAAACACCAGCACGTCCAGCACCTCAAGCTGACGACTAGGCTCGTTCGTAAACAGCTGCGCCGATAGCGCCATCACCTCGGCTTCCGCCGCATACACTGCCTCAAAGTCGCCGCCTACAGCATAGGCTGACGCATAAATCAGCTTAGACAGCAGCGTCAGTTCGTCTCGATTGAACTGTTCGGCAATCTCACCAAAGCGCTCTGCCACCCGCAGCAGCGGCTCGTAGTTATTGGTGTCAAAATACGCATCTCGCAGGTAGCCCAGGTAACCCACCTCGTTGGCTAAATCCTGATTGGCCCGTGCAAACGCTGCCCCCTGCTCTAGTACTTCAGCAGCCTTGGCCAGGTCTGTTTGCAGGTACAGCGGATAGAGCTGATCTACCACCGCCATCCCCAGGTCGTTATCCCCCGTCTCGATGGCAATCTGGAGTGCTGTTGTAAAAGAGGCCAGCGCCACCGTAACATTCCCGGCGGTCAGCTGCTCTCGACCTCGATCGAGTAGCAATTGCCCTTGCCCCGCCGTAGATGCAGCCTGGGCCAGCACCAAATCAGCAGGCGCCTCATTGGCCCGTACTGACGATGCTGCTCCCAGCCCCGCCCAACACAGTAGAGCCGCAGATAGGCCAACCGAAACGCGACGTAGGGAAATCATAGGAACATTTAAGGAGAATATTTGGGGGCAATGGTTTAGTTCTACAGGCCTTGCCTTTAATTTCCCCACCCAGCAAAAACAATACACATACAGCATCACAAACATTTCCGCGCGTAAGTGCTAGACGTGTCAACGGTTTTGACTTTTGCCCAGACAAGGCTCACAGCGCTACACGTGGAATGACGTACACCTTTGCCCAATGGTGTCCACCCCAGGCCGCAAGCGCTACACTCAATAGCAGTCGAAGGTTGGGTAGACCCTTCGATAAGGTCGCAGGGGGCCAGAATCAGAGCTTTCAGTGCCAAGAGCTGTCCCTCGTAATGCGACAACTGCAGTAAGCGTCAATGCCGACAGTGTCACTATGCCTGTTCTTCAATGGTTTAAGCCGACGGTAGCCGGACTGCTCCTGCTGACGCTAGTAGGCTGTGGTCAGCTCGAAGCTGCGTCTTCCGGGTCGGCGTCGCAGGACACTGTACCCGAAGCTGAAATCGCCGTCAGCGCCACATCGGACTATCAAATCACGACCATTGCCCAAGGGTTAGACCATCCTTGGGGCATTACCTGGCTTCCAGACGGTACCGTCCTCATTACCGAACGGTCCGGAAACCTGCGTATCCTTCGAAACGGTCAGCTAGTCCGCCAACCTGTCCCTGGACTGCCACGGATCTTTGCCCGAGGCCAGGGTGGCTTGATGGATGTTGCGGTCCACCCCGACTTTGCCAACAGCCGTCTGGTGTACTTCACTTATGCCACCGGCAACGACAGCGCCAACCGTACCGAAGTGGCCCGCGCTACCTTTGACGGTGAGCAGTTGGCCAACTGGCAGGTGCTGTTTACGGTGGATCGAGACAAATCGAGAGCCCAGCATTTCGGCTCACGGCTCACCTGGTTGCCTGACGGCACGCTGTTGGTGTCCATCGGCGATGGTGGTAATCCACCCGTGGCTCTCGACGGTGATGTCATTCGTCTCCAGGCGCAGAATCCTGAAAACGCCTTGGGTTCTGTGATCCGCCTTGCCGACGATGGCACCGTTCCCAACGACAATCCTGACCTAGGTGGCAACCCTGCCGTGTGGTCCTACGGGCATCGCAACATCCAAGGCATGGCCTACAACAGCATCACAGGCGAAGTCTGGGCCACCGAACACGGCGCCCGTGGCGGCGACGAACTCAACCGCCTAGACCCTGGCGCAAATTACGGCTGGCCCGTCGTCAGCCACAGCCAGGAATACACGAGCGACCAAGCGGTTGCACCTGTCACCTCTGCCCCGGGCAAGGTAGATCCCACCTTGGTGTGGACGCCCTCCATTGCCCCCTCCGGTCTGATGGCTTATAGCGGCGAAGCCTTTCCAAATTGGCAGGGGCAGCTCTTTGCTGGCGCTTTGGTCAACCAAGACATCCGTCGCATCGCAATCAACGCCGATGGCACGACCACCGAAGCCGAGCTGATTCCCATTGGTCAGCGCGTCCGCGATGTGCGTCAGGGACCAGACGGGCTGATCTACGTACTCACCGACGAAGATAATGGCCAGCTGCTGCGCATTGAGCCGCGCTCTTAGCGCCAAGCGCCGCTACCGCTACCGGGTATCGTTAGGGGTCTTCAAGGGGCATCTTCAAGATGCAAAAGCGCCAGCAATGCTAGGCGGTCGAATTGGTTGGCAACGATTTTTTCTTTCTGCGGTTTTCGGAGTCGTTTAATACGATATTCAATGCGCGAGGCTAAACGACGATCGCCTGCGACAACCTGATATACCAATTGCAGTGGTCCCTTAGCGCGTAGGTACTTTGCCCCGTGGGGGCCACTCTCGTGCTGTCGTAGCCGTTGCGCAACATCAATAGCAATGCCGGTATACAGTGCGCCCTGCCGAGTACGAATGAGATAAACCGACCAGTCTGCCATGGCGGACAAGCACTCCCTAGTGCAGCGTCAGAGCTAAAACTTTAGCCTAGGCCAGTGCGCGGAACGGCGCTAACAGACCACCAGACTGAGCCATGCGTCCGTAAC
>JBCBOC010000564.1:0-3407 GCA_039821475.1 Cyanobacteria bacterium J06632_22
AGCCTCGTTGCGAAAGGCGAGCAAAACCCGCCGAGCATTCGTTGCCGGCAGTTGAACGTAGACCCCTGGACGGCTTTGGGTGGTCAGGCCATAGTTGCGATCCGGCATGTGCGATCGCAATTGTCCAAGACCATCAGCACAGTTCATATTGGTTCGCGACCCTGCGCCAACCGTTTGATCAGGGGCATCATCCCCCGGCGGGTCAAAATTCTCTTGAAAAATAATGGGCAGAGCAGGGGGTCTGGCATGGGTGGGTAGACCCGGGGTGGCGGTTAGTAAAACACTACCGGCCAAGATAAAAGAACGAATAGAAGGCAGCATAACCAGGAACAAATATATAGAGAAGCCATGACGATTGTTGTGTATCGATGCATACCCTGGATCAATGTGCGCAATAACGGCTAACAGTGACCTCTGATAAATCACCTAATCCAATACGCCCAATGGCGTACGTAAAAACAATCTTTAATAATCTTCAAACCTGTCTTCACATCCAATTCCCCACCAGCGCAAAACCAGCCCAGTGATAGGGATGAGCAAAATCCTTGCTGTGGAGAAGTTGCAGTTGCGCTTGGCGCAGCACTTCGGCACGACTGCGGGTCCTGTCCACCAGCGCATCATAGATAAACGTCATCATCGTCGCCGTCGACCGATCTTCTACCGCCCACAGCGTGGCAATGGCGCTTCGCGCCCCCGCTTGGAGGGTCAAACCCGCGAGCCCTAGTGTGGCTCGATCATCTCCTTTCGCCGTTTGACAAGCACTCAAAATCAACAACTCTAAGGGCGCTTGATACTGTGGCAGCCACTGACGTAAATCTTGAATGCCTAAACGACTCTCCCAGGTCAGCAGAAAGGTCTGATCAAGCCGAGAGCTAAACTGGCCATGGGTGCCCAAATGCACAATAGAGAAGTTGTTTTGCGTTAGCGCAGTGCGGATCCGATCACGCGTAAATTGCTGGTCTAATAATGCAGTTGCTGAAACCTTCTGACGAATCTGAGCAATCTCATCGGCGACCCCCGGCAGTGCAGAAAAGCCTTGCCGTGCCTGGGTTAGCCCGCCGGTAAAGGTGGTGAGATTCTGAAGGGGTGCTGACTCAAACAGCTGGAGCCCCGGGGTCAGCACAACCGCATAGTTTTCGATCAGGTAATGCTGCCCGTCGTGCAGCACAGCCATCGGAATATCTCGCAGAAAGTCATCTAGAACAAACACTAGTGTGTCCGTTGACTGCAGCTCCCGTTCAAAGGGCTGCACCAGCCAGCGATAAATTTTCTGAGCCGGCCGTTGACTCTCGCTGGCCAAAAAGGCTGGATTTAAAGTCTGTCGTAGGGCGTTGACGGTATCGGTTAGCTCTGTGGTCGTCAGCTCAGCATAATGGTGCTGTAGGGGCTGCCCTGGACGAGAAAAAATCACCTCTAACCTCTGCCCTAGCACAATGGAATAGACCACTGCCGCGTTGGGATCGATCGCCTCAATCGAGCGCGTGGTGTAGGTGCGACAGGCCTCCCGAAAAAAGTTCTGAAGCTCGGCCAGCTGCAACAATTCAATGGTGTCGCGCGCCTGGTTTAGACGCCGCTGTTGTTGTTCAAAGGGCAGAGCATCGACATTCTCTAGCAACAACTGGGCTAACTCTCGGTAAATGGGCTCGACCTCGGCCCGAAAAGAAAACTGCACATCGGGATTCATCGCCACCAGATCTTGACGCAGCCGCTGAAGATAGCGAACGGCCGTGGAGTAGGCGGTGATGGCCTCGCCTTTGCGCTGCAGCAGGGTGAGCAAGCGCCCCTGCTGCCACTGGGCCTTGACCAGTAGGTCATCGGCCCGCACCGGGCGGGCCTTGGCAATGGCTTGCTCGGTCAAAGACAGACCTGCAGCCACCTGGCCCGTTTGCTCGTACAAATGCCCTAAGGACACCAGCGCCAAGGCTTCGGCACGCGCGTCTTGAAGCTGTGTTGACTGCTGGACAGTGTGAGCCAGCAAACGAGCAATGCTAGGGGCGTCCCGCTCAAAGGCTTGGGCATGGTGGGCCAGCTTGGCCCAGCTCTTGGCCAGGTTAATTTGACCGTAGAGGGTCCAGCGGCTCGGGGGTAACTGAAGCAGGTGCGATCGCAACCCTTGAACTCGACGGGTGGCCACTGCGGGCGCCACGGTCACCTGTAATCTCAGCTCGGCCAGTTGGCTTTCCAAGGCCGTGCGCACATCTGGCGAATGGGCGGCAAGGTCAAAGTGTCTGAGGGCGTCATCGGTCTGTTCCAAGGCCTGATACACTCGCCCCAGCTGATAATGGGTCGCGGCCACCGCCACCGCATCCTCATCCAGGGTCAAGCTCTCTAACAGCAGCTGACGCGCCTCATCCAGGTCCCCCACGGCAATTAATGTACTGCCCAAGCTCCGCTTCAGGGCCGCTTTTAAGGCCGGATGGTCTAGGGTGTCAATCTGTTGCGCTAACTGCGTCAGCAGTAGCCTAGCCCGACGATAGTGACCTAAACTGCGCAGGGCCTGGGCCTGATTAATTTGACTCAGGGCCAAGCCCTGCCCATCGTCCAACTGCTGATACAGCTCCTCGGCCCTCTCCCAGCTGTTTAAGGCCGCGGCCGGCTGCCCTTGTAGCAACTGCAGCCGCCCTCGGGTATTTAAAAGCTGAGCCCGGGTCAACAGATCACCATTACCCTGGCGTTGAAACGCCTGAGACAGCGCCGTCTCTGCCGCCTCCCACTGTCCCAGATCCTGGTAAGCAATACTGAGGTAGCGATAGATCTGAACCTGGGCAACGTCCGAGGCGCTAAGGAGAGACCGCTGCCAGGCGCGGATTGCGATCGCAATCTGACCGTTTTGATACTGTTGTTTTCCCTGCTGCACTAGGGCCAGACTATCCGTGGTCAGACTATCCGTTTCCGAGGCCAAAGTCTCACGCCCCAGCCATGGATCTCTGCCCGCCGAAACAGTCCGAGATTCAGCCACAATATTGCCTGAAACAACAGACGGGACAGCCGTTGCAGAGATTGCCTGGCGAGGCATCGGACCCACCACCAGCAAGCACATCGTCACCAACGCAATCCAGGCATATTTCCAGCCATATTTCGGGGCATATTTCGGGGCATATTTCGAGGCACCCTTCATCGCGACCCCCCTGGCCCATGGGCGAGGCCGCTCTCTGCGGTTACAGGGAAACTATGGTGGGAAATGGGATGACAGGACGGTGCGATCGCAGTCGCCGACGGTGCAGCAATCAGTTCCACCTGTCCTTGTCCATTACGCTGCCAGCCCTGAGCCTCTTGCACTGGCACCGCAGCGGGCATCGCCTCAGGCACCAGGGGCCCGGCTGTCCCGCCTCGCCAATCTTCCACCAGCACAACCCCCGGCAGCGTTGCCCCCGGCGTGACCGGCACCCCACCTCGTCCAGATTGAA
>JBCBOC010000038.1:0-11988 GCA_039821475.1 Cyanobacteria bacterium J06632_22
CTGCATAATAATGGGCCCGCTGTCGACGGCCAGTTCAACGTAGTGGACGGTGCAGCCTGAAATTCTAACGCCTGCATTGAGCGCCTGTTCGGCGGCTCTGAGGCCTGGAAAACTGGGTAAGAGACTGGGATGAATGTTCAGCATCCGGTCGGGAAATGCTTCGATTAAATGGTGGGTGACGCGCCGCATCCAGCCTGCCATGATCACCCAATCGACGGCATGCGATCTCAACGTCTCCACCAGGGTTTGATCCAAGGCCTCCCGGCTTTCAAACTGGCGGTGGTCGTGCAAAATAGCAGGAATCTGCCAGCGAGCAGCGCGAGCAGCCACACCGGCGTCTGGGTTGTTATAGATCACGACGGCAAGGGCGGCTGCGAGCTGCCCTTGTTCAATCGCCTCGGCAATTGCTTCAAAGTTGCTGCCGTTGCCCGAGGCGAGAATGCCAAGCCGAACTGCGGGCGGTGACCCTGCGGCGGCCGAGGCCGAGATTACCGCCGGGGAAACCAGGCGCTGTTCAGCGAACGCTAATGGAGCCCCGGCGGCGCTAAGGGCAGTCGGGGCAATATCGGAGGGAGCAGGCATGGTGCAGGCAGGGTGATCGGCTGTCTAGAATCTTACAAGAGTAGGGCCGCAGGGCCGTGGTGGAGCCATGATGGGGCAATCAAAGATAACAGGCCGTGATCGCCTGTGGGCTGCTGTCATGTTGGGTCCGGCCCTAGGACTACTGGGGGTATTTGTGGTGGGTCCCCTGATCTATCTCGGCTATTTAAGTTTCACCGAGGGGAGTTTTACGCGAGCCGGGCTACGGTGGGTTGGGCTGCAGCACTATCGCCAGCTGCTTGTCGATCCGATGGTCCGTCAGGTTGCAGGGAATACGCTTTATTTTGGTGTTGCCACCGTGCTGCCGAGTGTTTGCGTGCCCTTGGGATTAGCGGTGCTGCTCAACCACATCCGTATTTTGCGGGGGCTGTTGCGGACCGCATTTTTTATTCCGTCGGTGCTGTCGACGGTGGCGGTGGGGTTAGGCTTTCGTTGGCTATTCCAGACAGACGGCCTGCTCAATCAGCTCTTGGTTAGCCTGGGGGGACCGGCAGTCCCTTGGTTGACTCATCCAGCGTGGGCGATGCCCGTCATTATTGTGCTGACGAGCTGGCAGCAGTTGGGGTTTAACGTTGTGATTTTCCTGGCGGGGCTACAGGCGATTCCCCAGGGGCGCTATGAGGCAGCCAGTTTAGATGGCGCCAATGCGCTGCAGCAGTTTTGGCATATTACGCTGCCGGGATTGCGACCCACATTAGCTTTTGTGACGGTAACGACAACCCTGTTTACGCTCCGCGGCTTTGAGCAAATATATATAGTCACTGGCGGTGGTCCGCTCAATGCGACAACCATTTGGGTGTATTACCTCTATGATCAGGCCTTAGCCCAGTTTGAGTTTGGCCGAGCGGCAGCGGCAACGGTGTTGCTATTGGCTGGAGTGATGGGTTTGGGCTGGGTTGTCGTGCGGGTGGTGTTGCCGCAGCTGGGCGAGGACTCGTATTTCTAAGACTTCGGTTGCCCGGTGCCCGGATCGTCCTTGTCCAGGGTTCTGACGGGGTCGTGTCAGGCAGACTGTTGTGATCTAGACATATTTGCGGACATCTGCCCGGTTGGGATGGCATAGTGTACGAAGAGTGGTGTACGGCTGCGAGATTCTCTGACTCGCACATGCCTCACTCACAGGTGCCTTGCTCACAGGTGCCTCCCTCGGAGTCTGTCATCGGATTGCCTTGCCCCCTGCTTGCCCCCTGCTCGGTATCAAAAGATTGGATTTTATTGCTAGCCGTAAAACAACCCACTTTCATGAGCCTTTCTTCCCCGTCTGCGTTAGAGCCGACTGCTTCGCTAGGGCTGGCATCAGGATTGCTGACTGACTTAGGATTACTGACTGACTTATTGGATGCGATCGCAGCGCCCGTTTACGCTAAAGATGCTCAACATCGCTGGCGCTACGCCAATCAAGCCCTGTGCGATGTATTGGGCATTTCCAGGGCGACGCTGTTAGCGGATGGTGCTCTCAATTGCCTGCCTGCCACCCAGGCGCGACAGCTGCGGACGCAGGACGAAGAGTATCTGCTGACTCATGATGCTGCGGTAACGGCCATCACCCTGAGTACGCCCACGGGGGACCGTGACTTTACGGCCCGGCGTCAGCTGATGCGCGATGCCGAGGGGGCACCGCTGGTGGTCACCACCCTGCAAGCGAGTTCCATGACCCAGCCCTCCTATCAGGTGCTGGCGGAAAAGCTGGAAAAAAGCACCCATAAGCTGGATACGCTGCTAGCGACCGATGAAACCCTGAAGCGGATTACAGATCGGGTGCGCGACAGCTTGGACGAGAAGCAGATTTTGCAAACGGCGGTCAGGGAGCTGACGGAAGCCCTGGGGGCCAAGGGCGCCAATACCTCCCTGTATGACCTGAATATGGGGACGTCGACTATTTATTACGAGTACACCACCCTGAGTGCCTCGGACCGAGGTCGTGTCTCAGAGATGGAAAAGTTTCCAGAGGTGTACCACCTGCTGTTGGATGGCAAGTACTTGCAGTTCTGTTCCATTACGCCCAACCCCGTGCGGGGGCGGGTGGCGATGTTTGCCTGTCCTATTCGGGACGATCAGGGGGTTCTGGGTGACCTGTGGCTCTTTAAGGACAAAGAGCATGGGTTTGACGATCTAGATATTCGTTTGGTGCAGCAGGTGGCTAACCAGTGCGCCATTGCCATTCGCCAGGCCCGCCTTTATCAGGAATCTCAGTCCCAGGTGCGGGAGCTGGAGCGGGTGAATATTCTGAAGGATGATTTCCTTAGTACCGTGTCCCACGAGTTGCGGACCCCCGTGACCAGTATGCGGGTGGCGCTACAGCTGTTGGGGGCAACCCTCAACCAAGAATTGAACCTAGCGCTCGATACGGACACCCTGGGTGGCCACCAGTCCAGTTCTCCCGAAAGCCAGGACCGGGTATCGCGTTACTACCGCATTCTCAAGGAAGAATGCGAGCGTGAGATTAGTCTGATTAACGATCTGTTGGACCTGCAGCGTTTGGATGTCGGTAATCTAGCCGTCAATCCACAGCCGATTAAGCTGCTGGACTGGATTCCTGCCCTAACCTTTGGGTTCCACGCGCGGACTAAGAGCCGAGAACAGCAGCTTGAGATCGAGGTGGCACCGGATGTGCCGGTGCTGATTACCGATATCTCCAGTTTAGAGCGGTTGCTGGGGGAGCTGATGAACAACGCGTGTAAGTACACGCCCCCCGGCGGCAATATTCGTCTGCACATTAGTGAGACCGAGGACAGCACTCTGCAGTTTGCCGTGATGAATACGGGCATTGAGATTTCTGAGAAGGAGCTACCGCTGATTTTTGATAAGTTCTATCGGGTACCCAGTGCGGACCCCTGGAAGCAGGGCGGGACCGGGTTGGGGCTGGCCCTGGTACAAAAGTTAGTCCGCCATATTGATGGGACGATCACGGTCACTAGCGGCGATGGACAAACCTGCTTTACGGTAGAGCTACCCCTGTCGATCTCGTCTAAATAGCGGTATGACCTCCTTTCCCACCTCTCCTGACGCGCCTGTGGTCTACGACGGTCAGTTTGGCCCCTTTGAGATTACCGATGCCGATCGCCGCGAGGTGGTGATTTACCGGGCGGGGCTGGCTCTGGCGGCTATCAGTTTTGCGCTGGGTACGGGGCTGCTACTGGTCTGCGGGCCTACGGATCGCGTTTTGCTGGGGCTGTCGCTGTTGTTTGGTCTGTTCTGGCTCTCGTTGGGCGTTAGCCTGGGCTACATTCATATTTACTTGCGAGTGCTGCACCGCGCGCTGCAAGGATTTTGGCTGATTGGGGGCGTTGCCACCGTTGCGATCGCACATTTAGATGCGCGCCCCCTGGCGCTGACCGTTTATCAGCAGCCGCTGACGATTTTGGGGATAGGTTTCACCTTTGCAGCTTTGACGGGCATTTTCTTCAAAGAGGCGTTTTGCTTTGACCGACTGGAAACCAAGCTGCTCACGCCGCTGGTACCCCTACTGCTATTGGGGCATTTGAGTCAGCTTCTGTCGGTCGGGGTTGAGCGGGGACTGCTGATGGCCTGGGCGGTCTTATTTGCTATTTTTGCCCTGCGGAAAGTGATCCAAGCCATTCCGCCGGATATTGGCGATAAGAGCGTGTTTGATTATCAAGCCCAACAGCGAGCCTAGGCAATACATCGCAATACATCATCGCAATGCATCTCTGTGGCGCTGTTGGCGTGGGGAACACTAAGGGCATCACCGTTTGGAGAAGCCTTTGACGCTGACGGCCGCTGAACCGCCTTTTATTCCAGGGTTCGAAGATGAGCCCCCGACCAATGCTGACGACAAAACGACTGCACCTGGGGCGGCGATGGTCGAACGGGCCTATTGGGTGGCGTGGTCTCAAGTTGACGGGGTGGGGCCAGTGCTGCAAAAGCGGCTTTTTCTCGCCTTTGGGTCGCTGGCTGGTGCCTGGGATGCCGCCCCAAACCAGCTGTTAGCCGTAGATGGCATCGGTCTACTGTTGGCGGACCAAATTGCCCAATCGCGATCTCAGCTCTCCCCGACGCAACTGTTATCGCAGTTTGAAGCCCGGAGTCAGTCCTTTTGGACCCCGGCGGATGCCGACTATCCGGCCGCCCTATTTGAAATTTCCGATCCGCCTCCGGTGTTGTACTACCGCGGTCCCCTGCGATTGCGCCGTGGCTTGACCGTCGGTATTGTGGGGACCCGCCACCCCTCGGACTATGGCCGCCGCTGGACAACACGACTGACGGACCAGTTGTTGCAACAGGGAGCCCTGGTGGTGTCGGGGATGGCGCGAGGGGTCGATGCGATCGCCCATCGCAGCTGTATTGCCGCTGGTGCCCCCACCGTTGCGGTGCTGGGAACTGGCGTCGATCTGGCCTATCCCAGCAGTAACCGTACGCTGCACCAGCAAATTATTGAAACCGGCCTCGTGCTGAGCGAGTATCCGGATGGAACACCCCCCGATCGGGCGCATTTTCCACGCCGTAACCGTATTATTGCTGGGCTAAGTCAGGCGGTGCTAGTGACCGAAGCCCCAGAGCGCTCGGGGGCTCTGATCACCGCGCACTTGGCCAACGACTATGGTCGGGAGGTTTATGCGTTGCCGGGCTCGTTAGATAATCCCCGCAGTCAGGGCTGCTTAAACCTGATCGAGCAGGGCTGCCAGCCCATTGTGAGTGAAGCCAAATTGCTAGCGGCCTTGGGCGCCTTGCCGATTTTCTCTGGGGCCGATCTTTCTGGGGCCGATCTTTCTGGGGCCGATCTTTCTGGGGCCGATCTTTCTGGGGCCGATCTTTCTGGGCCGGGGCTTGCGGCGGCCAGCGTTTCTGGGCCAAGCCAGCCCGTTGCTGAGGAGGCAGATTCGGCCCCATCCTCGCTCGTGCCGTCGCGCCCGTCGCTATCACCTGAACTGGCAGACGTGTTCGCGGCCCTATCTGCTGAGCCCATGGGACTCGATGCGCTGGCTCAGAAAACAGGGCAGGCGACGAGTCAACTGCTGAGTAACCTGATGCAGCTTGAACTCCAGGGATACGTGACTCAACTGCCGGGCATGCAGTACCAGCGGACGTAGGTCCGTGGTGCTGATTACTAGAAGTAGGTCGTACTCTCTGCGTCCGAGGTGCAGGCCGTATTGAAATCATCGATGAAAAATTCGATGCGCAGGGTTCCCAGTTCAATCAGGTCCCCATTGCGGAGATGTCGCCGGCTGAGGCTGGGCAAGCGATGTCGGTTGTGGCGCAGGCCTGTCGTACTGCCGAGATCCGTTAGCCGAAAGCCCGTTTCCGCCGTGTAGTGAATGGCCGCATGGCAGCTATCCACCGCTGGATGGGGAATATAAAGGGCGCAGTCAGTGGCACGCCCCATACGCCAGCAAGTGTCTACGGTGGTGAGCTGTAGCCTTGATGACTGACCCACGTTAGACGCTAGAAAGGTGGCCGACGGCGTAACCACGCCTTGAATGTAGAGCGGCGTTACCTGACAGCGATCTTTCGCGGTGAGAATTGCGTCGATGACGGTATAAACCGCATCAAAGTTGTAATCGAGATTTTCGAAGAGTGCTTCCCATAGGCCATTACCCTGTTGGGGCAGTGCGTCTGGGGGTGTAACCGCTGGAGATGCCGCTGATGCAGCAGTCGGCGCAGCCGACGGTTGGGGTGTAAGCACAGCACCTGGGGCCTGGTGAGATCGCACAGGCCATGGAGAAAAATCAGCTTGGGACATGGACAACGACGGTTTAACGACTGCAGGCGTTTGCAAAAGTCCGGTCGATTGTCACCCTAATTCAGCGCGAAGGCTTGGTAATAATGCTTGGTAAATGAAAGATGCACCCTGATAGCGGAATAGTTCCGTTTGGAATCGGGTTGGTTTCGGTATATGAGCGCTGCGACGGAGAAACATCCGTTGCCATGGTCTAAAAATCACCCCATTGCCGACAAGACCATTGGCTCAGAGGCCGAGTGTTGTGGGCTAAGGGCCATCATGGTCAGAAACATCCTAAATAGGAGGCTGTGACGATGACGATGCCATGCGCAGTCGATAAGTCGTTCGGTAAATAAATCGATAGCAATAAAAACGGTCAAATAAAAGCGGTCAAAATAAAAACGTAGCCACGGGGGTAGAACGCTGGGCTCAACCTTGCAGGCTAATGCCGATGCTATGGCCCGTAGCGCGCTCAGGGATTCGGTTCCGGTGCGCGTTAAGACTATTAAACCGTTGAGATGGTGGCTCCGTAATTTAACTGAGTTCATTTTTATAGAAGCTTTAAGGGGTACCGGGAACTATTAAGTTCCTAGAGAAGCCTGCGAATTTACCCTGATGGCGCAGAGCAGAGACGGGGCAGTCTAAAACAACCGTCATCCGCAAAACCGCTCAGACCTCCGGCTTTATCTCAACCGACAAAAACGTTTGTGCGCGGTTGCGGGCCACTTGGCGACCATACCCAGGGTTTCACAGCCAGAACTGCCCTCAGCGCTTGGCCCAACACGGTGTGCTGGGTTAACCCTGGAAGAAAATACGCCTATTGGGCCATTTTCTTAGAAGCAAAGTGGTGAGCGCTATATCTCAGACCTTAGACCTTGATTAGGAGAAGACGTCGTTGACTCGTGCTGTTGCCCGTCCCTCGCTTAACTTTATTCCCCCCCAATTTAGTCCGATGGTACGGCAGGGGGTAAAGTGGCTGATTCCAGGGTGGATGCGATGGCGGACGTCGCTACAGTCGATTCAGGTTGACCGGGCGGCGGTGCTGGCGCAGCTTTACGCTGAGTTCCAGCAAGGCCAAACTCGTTTTTTGATCGCGTTTCGGCACCCTAGCCCTGACGATCCCTATTGTCTGGCACAGCTGCTCTGGCGGACGGTGCCCCAAGTGGCTAAGCAACAGGGGGTGAGGCTAACGCAGCCGGTGCACGCCTATTTCCTCTATGACCGTGGCATTCCGCTGTGGGCCGGCCAATGGTTAGGTGGGCTATATTCCCGCCTGGGGGGCATTTCGATTCAGCGGGGCAAGCTCGATCTGGAGGCGCTGAAGGTGGCGCGATCGCACTTTGCCAACGGTCAGTTTCCCCTGGCGGCTGCCCCGGAAGGGGGCAATAACGGGCACAGTGAAATTGTCAGTCCCCTGGAGCCTGGCGTTGCCCAGCTGGGGTTTTGGTGTGCCGGTGACCTCAAAAAAGCGAATCGGACGGCCCAGGTGAAAATTGTGCCAGTGGGGATCCAATATCGCTATGTGGGGGAGCCTTGGACGGCGGTGGAAAAGCTGTTGGCCCAGCTAGAGCGCGATTGTGGTCTGACGACGGGACAGGGCTCTCGCTATGAGCGACTGTATGGGCTGGCGACTCATTTACTCTCGCTGATGGAGGACTACTACCAGCGGTTCTTTCATGTGTCGTTTCCCCCGGCGTCGGAATCCGATGCGCCTGGGGACGGGCTAGATGCCAATACGAAATTGGCCCAGCGTCTAGATGGATTGATGAACACGGCCTTGACCGTGGCTGAAACCTACTTTGGGCTATCGGCTAAGGGGTCCGTGATTGACCGGTGTCGACGGCTCGAGCAGGCGGGCTGGGACCGCATGTTTCGCGATGACATTCGCGATCGGGCTGAGCTGTCGCGGGTGGAACGTAGTCTGGCAGATCGGGTGGCTGCAGAGGCCGATTTGCGATTGTGGCACATGCGCTTGGTGGAGAGTTTTGTCGCGGTTACTGGCCGCTATGTCTTGGAAAAGCCCACCGTAGAACGGTTTGCTGAAACGCTACTGCTATTGCGTGACATGGTCATGCGGATTCAGGGTAAAAATCCCTTTCCTCGTCCGCAGCTAGCGCCGCAACAGGCCATGGTTACCGTCGGAGACCCGTTGTCCGTCAGTGACCGCTATGCCGACTACAAGACGCGTCGCCGCCGGGCGGTGGATGGTCTCACCCAGGATCTACAGGCCGCTCTGGAGCAGCTGATTGTGCCGTCATCGTAATGGCCTAAAGCGCAATCCATTGACCGTCCTGATTCAGAGATTGTGACAGCGCTGTGAGTACCTGCACGAGCGCCGCCCCCACGGGGCCAGCTGAGACTGGCGAGGGCTGCTGGTGGTGGATGCATTGGACAAAGTGGTCACACATTTGGGCTAGGGGTTCGGCTTGGGGGGTGGCCACGGCGATGGGGCCTAAACCCGTGGGTATAAAGCGACCGTCCTGCCGATCAAAGTGGCCACTTTGCAGCGTTAAGGGCTGCTCAGCCTGCATTTCGTCAAACACTAGGGTGCCCTGGTCGCCGACGATGCAGAGGCGGCGCTGTTTGTCAGGGTTGGCCCAACACAGGTGCACTACTGCTTCAAAGCCGCTGGGGTAGCGAAGGCGGCACCACACCACATCCGCCAAGCCGTGGGGAAACAGGGGCGGCAGCTGGATTTGGGACTGTTGCCAGCCGAGGCCGTGGGCCTGCACCTGCCGTGGCTGTTCCCCGAGCCAATGATTGAAAATAGCAATGTCGTGAATGGCCAGATCCCATAGGGCATCTACATCGAAGCGAACAGGGCCGAGATTGGTGCGGGTGGCATAGCCGTAGCGTGGTTGTCCTACCTTTGTCATGCTCTGTTGTCCGGTCTGCACCACGGGATGAAACAGGTAGGTGTGGTCCACCATCAAAATCTGATCTTTGGCAAGCGTGCAGAGTTGAGTACTGGTGGCGGTGCTCAGCGTCAGTGGTTTTTCCACCAGAACGGCTAGGCCCCGTTCTAGGGCTGCGCTGACCAACTCAAAGTGGGTAGCGGCGGGGGTTGCGATCGCAACTGCTGTTAGGCCGGGCAATGCTAAGGCGTCCTGCCAATCGGTCAGTAGTGCGACCTGATCCGTGAGCTCAAACCGCTGGGCCGTTTGCTGGAGCTGTGGCCCATAGGGATCCACCACCGCCTGGACGTTCACCTGGGGATGGGCCAGAAAATTGCGCAATAGGTGCGTCCCCCAACGGCCAACGCCAAACACAGCTAGAGAGATGGGGGGAGCCATAGTCGGTGACAGAATATAGGACATTACATAGATACAACATGCCCGTGTCTATGTCTGCAACCTGGCTGTTTACAACCTAGCCGTGAGCTTAGCCAGCGCCTGTTGGGCCGCCATCTGTTCCGCCTGTTTCCGAGACCCACCTTTACCACTGCCCCAGGATTGATCCTGATACCAGACCTCTGCATAAAACCGCTCCGGATCGCCGTGGACCTGGCTGATTTCGGAGACGCGGTACTCTGGCAACTGTTTGTCGTGGGATTGGGTGAGTTCCTGCAGCGCGGCCTTATAGTTGCGCCGGGCTGGATCCTGCTGGAGCGCCTGAGTGAGCCGCTGTAGATCGTCATCCAGCCAAGGTCTGACCAGGCTCAAATCGTGAGTGCTCAAATACAGTGCCCCCAATACCGCCTCAAAGGCATCGGCCAGCCGGGACGCGTGGCCTGCGCGGTCGCCCACCGCACTGCTAGACAGTTTTAACTGCTGCCCCAACTGGTAGCGCTGAGCCAGGCTGGTGAGTGTGCGATCGCTCACCAACTGTGAGCGCGTTGCTGCCATTTCGCCCACGCTAAGGGTGGGATAGGCCTCCCGCAGAAATTCTGCGGCGGCGAGTCGCAGCACCGCATCCCCCAAAAACTCCAGATGCTGATTGTTATAGTCGGCTGAGGTCGAAATATCCGTCAGGGCCTGGTCCAGCAGAGCCCAGTTCACGGCCTCTGTGGCGAGGTTGAACTGAGCCGCCCAGGCCTGCAAGGGGCGATGATCGGCGGCGATAGCCGGCGATGGGGAATTGGTGCCAAAGGGCGGTTGCGTTGCGCCGTTGTGTCCGTTCGTCATTCGTCCTCGGTCGTCGTCGCCTACTCTACCGCTGCTACAAACCGTTGGAGCTCCTCACTCTTTGCGCCGTACACGCCCTCAATCTGTTGCTCGCAGCAGTCAATGGCAAAGTCGCTGAGCTCAGCCGCGCTGACCCCAAACATGGCTTCAAAGGTGGGGGCTGTGACCCGGCAAAAATCGGGACGCTCATTATATATCTGGCACAGTCGCTGATTGGCATCGTAGTGAATACACCAGCCGTTCTCCCCCACCATGCTGAGATACTGATTGAGCTGCGCTTCGGTGAGGTAATCTGCCAGGTCAGGACGATCGCTGGGGTCAAGCTGGCAGCAGGCCCCACAGTGTTTTACGCATTGCCAGGTCGCCATGGGCTCCCCTCCCGAGGAAGAATGATCAATAAACCTTCTTAGAATTTTGTAAATTTACTTAAATTAGCGGGGATCTAAGCAGGTAAGATAACTACACACAGGTGACGCGGAAACGAAGCCCGGTGAGGGTCTGCTGGGTCAAGGCAGGTCAGCCGTGCTCCAGCACCCGGTGTAAATATTTAACACTACAGAATAGGTCTGGTCTTTTGGAGGTCTGATGGGTTTTCTTAGCAATATTGACTTTGTCCTCATTGCTCAGCTGACGGTGCTGGCATTGGTGGTCATTTCTGGGCCTGTGATTGTGTTTTTGCTGTCCCTACGGGGGGGCGACCTCTAGTTTAATGATCGAGCCGCCCATGCGGGTGCTCAGGTTTTTCAGCGACATCCTCTAGTGCACTCGGCCCAAGCTATTCGCCAGTAAGCGCTTGGCAAGCGTGGGTCGTCAAGCCTTCTAATCGATGAAGCTGTGGGTACAGAAAGAATATGGATATAAAGAGCAGGTCCAGTTCGGCCTGCTTTTTGCTGTCTGGCGTGCGCTAGAGCTTGCCTTGACGGTCTTGCAGAATGAACGTTGCGATCGCAAGGTCAACGGGGGTGGTGATTTTAAGGTTCGTCTCTTCGCCTTTGACGATAGCCACTGGGCGACCGACTTGCTCAAACAATGCGGCATCGTCCGTTACTGCCCAACCCTGCTGTACGGCTACCTGATGGGCGTGCTTCAGCGGTTCAACGGCAAAGCCTTGAGGCGTTTGCGCCGCCCACAGCTGGCTGCGGTCCGGCGTCGCTAAAATGACGCCCCGCTCATCCACCTGTTT
Organism: Cyanobacteria bacterium J06632_22; assembly: GCA_039821475.1. Taxonomy (GTDB): domain Bacteria; phylum Cyanobacteriota; class Cyanobacteriia; order Phormidesmidales; family Phormidesmidaceae; genus CAWUKV01. The sequence continues at coordinate 11,588 of JBCBOC010000038.1, forward strand.
GATAGTGTCCTTCACCGGGACGGCAGCAATCAGTCCGTCATGGTGGGCTAAGGCCTCGGTGCAGCGATCAAACAGCTCGGGCGTGGCTAGGCAGCGAGCGCCATCGTGAATCAGCACATGGGTCGCACTGTCGGGTAACGCCTGTAAACCGTTATAGACCGAGGCCTGCCGGGTATCGCCACCCCGAATGAGCTGCACCGGCAGGGGGAGGTTGATGGCCGCTAGGATGCGCTTAAAATCCGGCTCATCGATAGGTTGGCCGATCAGACCAATCCACTGAATCGTCTGAGATTGAGCTGCGGCCAATAGTGTCCAGGCCAGAATGGATTGGTCTAGCAGCGGCAGCAGCAGCTTGTTGCGATCGCTACCCATGCGTTTACCCACGCCCGCCGCTGGAATCA
>JBCBOC010000350.1:0-4919 GCA_039821475.1 Cyanobacteria bacterium J06632_22
AATAGGACGGGTTGGCGCAGGCGGCTAGAGGCAAAACCACCGATTGCAGAGGCCCCCAAAACGGTAGTGAGATCGAGAATAAATGTGTTATCGGCAGCCATTAGTCAGAGTCGAATCGTTCGAACAGAAATGCGGACATCTGGCTAACAATAGACCAAACCGCAACAAACGTTTACCTGTTTTTCAGCAGTTTAAGAAAGGTCACAGCTTTACCCCCATTGCGAGTTAAGAACCGTTTCAAAACCTCCAGCTTTACAGTAAGCGTCCAAGTCCCTCCACTATCCTGAACCTGATTAACCCTGCCTAGACCCAACCGGAGACCCGCATGAAACTGGCCTATTGGATGTACGCTGGCCCCGCTCACATCGGCACGCTACGCATCGCCAGCTCCTTCAAAAATGTCCATGCCATCATGCACGCGCCCTTAGGCGACGATTACTTTAATGTGATGCGCTCAATGCTTTCGCGGGAGCGTAACTTTACCCCCGTGACCACCAGCGTTGTCGATCGCAAGGTGTTAGCCCGCGGCTCCCAAGAAAAGGTGGTGGACAACATTACCCGCAAAGACAAAGAAGAACATCCCGACTTAATTGTGCTAACGCCCACCTGCACCTCTAGCATTTTGCAGGAAGATCTCAGCAATTTTGTCGACCGTGCCCAAATTGAGGCCGAGGGTGACGTGATGCTGGCAGATGTGAATCACTATCGCGTCAACGAACTCCAGGCTGCAGATCGCACCCTCCAGCAGATTGTTCAGTATTACCTGAAGAAAGCCAAGAAACAGGGTCAGCTGCCGGAGGGAAAAACTGAAAAGCCTTCGGTGAACATCATTGGCATGACGACCCTGGGCTTCCACAACAATCACGATGCCACCGAGCTGAAGAAGCTGATGCTGGAGCTGGGCATCGAAATCAATGCGCTCATCCCCGAAGGGGCATCCGTTCACGACCTGAAGAACCTGTCTCGCGCTTGGTTTAACCTTATTCCCTATCGGGAAGTCGGCCCTGCCACCGCCCAGTATCTGGAAGCAGAGTTCGGCATGCCCTACGTGGACATCACCCCCATGGGCGTTGTCGATACCGCTCGCTGTATCCGCGCTATTCAACAGATCCTCAACCAGCAGGGTGTCGATGCGAACTACGAAGAATATATCGACAACCAAACCCGGTTTGTTTCCCAAGCAGCCTGGTTCTCGCGCTCTATCGACTGTCAAAACCTGACGGGCAAGCGCTGTGTGGTCTTTGGCGACAGCACCCATGCCGCCGCTATTACCAAAATTTTGGCGCGGGAGATGGGCATTCGTGTGGTGCTGGCTGGCACCTACTGCAAGTACGACAAAGACTGGTTTACCCAGGAAGTGGGCGAATACTGCGATGAGATTTTGATTAGCGAAGATAACGGTGCCATTGCCGACAAAATTGCCCAACTCGAACCTGCTGCTATCTTTGGCACCCAAATGGAACGCCACGTGGCAAGCGGCTCGAAATCCCCTGCGGTGTCATTGCCGCGCCGATTCACGTCCAAAACTTCCCCGTGGGCTATCGGCCATTCCTCGGATACGAAGGGGCGAATCAAGTGGTGGACCTGATATATAACTCCTTCACCCTGGGCATGGAAGACCATCTGCTGGAAATCTTTGGCGGACACGACACCAAGGAAGCGATTACCCAAACCATGTCCGCCGAGTTTGACCTAAGCTGGAGCAAGGACGGGTTGACGGAGTTGAACCGAATTCCAGGCTTTGTGCGGGGCAAGGTGAAGCGCAACACGGAGAAGTTTGCCCGTGAGCGCGGCTTTACCGAAATTACAGCAGAGGTGCTTTACGCGGCGAAAGAAGCCGTCGGGGCCTAGGGGTGTGTCAACTCTAAAAATTAGGGTTGTTGGGAAATAGCGAATAGTGAGATAGCGAAATAGGGTTAGGGCCTTTGCTGTCAGAGAGCTACAGGCCTGGCCCTATCCGATATTCGCTATCTCAGCTATTCGTCGTAAATATGAAAATTTTCTAAAAACCATGAGAGGCGTTTGGCTCACGGGGCACGGCGGCTTCGAGATGCTCGAAGTCCGTAACGATATTCCAGTTCCTCAGCCCAGTCCGACAGATGTGCTGGTTCAGGTCAGTGCGGCGGGCGTCAACAACACTGACATCAACACACGCTTAGCCTGGTATTCCAAGCAGGATGGCGCCAGAGAAGATGCTAGTTGGGGCGGATCGCCGATATCTTTCCCACTGATTCAAGGCATAGACGTCTGTGGACGGATTGTGTCTGTGGGAGAGCAGATCAGTCCCGCCCGCATCGGTGAGCGGGTACTGATTGAACCGTGCCTGTGGGAGTTCCAGGGAAAACCGCTAAAGCAACCGTGGTTTTTAGGGTCTGAGTGCAACGGGGGCTTTGCAGACTACACCGTCGTGGCCGCTCGCCATGCCCACAAAATCGATAGCGCCTACAGCGATACAGACCTCGCGTCTTTCCCCTGCTCCTACTCCACTGCCGAGAATCTGTTGACGCGGGCTCAGGTGACGTCTACTGATCGGGTACTGGTGACCGGGGCTTCGGGCGGGGTTGGCTCTGCCGCCGTGCAGTTAGCGAAAGCCCGAGGCGCTGAGGTAATTGCCATCACTAGTGCCTCAAAACAACAGGCCATCCTTGAGCTTGGAGCTGACAGTATTATTATTCGAGGCGGCAGCCTGCTAGAGAACCCTGGGAAAGATTCTGTCGATGTGGTGATTGACTTAGTCGCTGGGACGCAATGGCCCGAACTATTGGAGATGTTACGCCCCCAAGGGCGCTACGCCGTGGCAGGTGCAGTCGGTGGGCCGTTGGTGGAACTCGACGTACGTACCCTATACCTAAAAGACCTGAGCTTTTTTGGCTGCACGATGCTGGAACCGGAGGTTTTTCCAAACCTCATCCATCGCATTGAACACGAGCAGATTCGCCCGCTGGCGGCTAAGGTGTTTCCTTTGGAAGACATTGTGGTGGCACAAAAAGCCTTTCTCGCCAAAGAATACGTCGGAAAGATTGTACTCCAGGTGGCTAAAACTTGATGGATGCCCAAATGTATCGCTACGGCGTACCGAGGTTGCCCGACTTGACTGAGTGCGTTGGCTCCCTGGACCGGCTCCGCCATCGCACTTGACGCAGCCTAACGAAATTGCTTTAATTTAGACGAAAATCTAATTAGATGTCTGTCTAAATTAATTGATTGTCATGACCGCTCCCCCACCGTTTCAAACCTTGCTCAGCTTCTTTAAGGTATTAGCAGATGAAAGTCGCCTGAAGTTGATTGGCCTGCTGGCTCAGCAAGAGCGCAGCGTCGAGGAAATGGCCGCAATACTATCGCTCAAAGAACCCACCGTTTCTCACCATTTGGCTCGGCTCCGTAAAATGGATCTGGTCACTGTACGTCCCGACAAAAATACTCGCTATTACCGGCTCAATCAGGACACCCTCCAGGCACTGTCAAAGGGTATTTTGGCCCCAGAAAATATTGCTAGCTTTGCCGAGGATGTTGACGCAGACGCTGCAGAAACCAAGGTTTTGAACAACTACTTCGAAAACGGCAAACTCAAGTCGCTACCCGCGAGTCGCAAGAAACGTTGGGTGATTCTTAAGTGGCTGGTGAATCAATTCCAAGCAGACACCACCTATCCCGAAAAAGAGATCAACACAACGCTAAAACAGTTTCACCCCGATACAGCCACGCTACGCCGGGAGTTGATTGGTTACAAGATGATGCAGCGGGACAAGGGCCTCTACTGGCGCTTACCCGAAACAGACTGGCGTACCGAAGCAGAGCAACACTGATACCGTGCATAGCCGAACATTTTCCTACAGCCATTGCTTCATTTGCTTGGCCGTCAAGTTGCTACCGCACAACACGCTCCCTAGTATTTGACGCGCAAAGCTTTCCCGGTGCAGCATGGCAGCCGCCAAGCCCACCGCGCCAGCAGGCTCTAAAACAATGCCCAGCAGCTCATGGGCTAGCTGCATTGCTGCCAAGATGGTGTCATCTGAAACCTGAAGGATATCGTCAACGGTTGTTGTCATCGTCTCTAGCGCCTCAGGCACGGGAATTCTCACCCCAATACCGTCAGCGACGGTATCCACAGTCTCAGTCGTAATGACACGATTTTGACGCCAGGATCGATCCATAGCGGGGGCTCCGGCTGCCACAATGCCAATGACTCGAGTCGTTGGATGAACGGCTTTGAACCAGGTTCCGACACCGTTGATCAGGGCACCATTGCCAATGGGAACCAAAAGTACATCAAGCAGGGCAGGATAGCGGCTCAGCTCTAACCCGATGGTGCCAGCACCAATGGTAACTTCAGCGTCTCGACCATCTTCCACAAAGGTCTGGTTGTTGTCGCTAGCAAAAGTTTTAGCCGCCTGTTTAGCCACGTCAAAGTCTTTGCCATATAGCCTGACCTCAGCCCCGAGCTGTCTCATGCGATCTAGCTTGAGCGGATTCGCAGTTTTTGCGGCAAACACCGTGAGGGGAATTTGATGCTGACGACAGGCGTAGGCCATGCCCTGGCCGAAATTCCCAGCAGACGCACAAACAAAAGGTGCTTCACCAGCCCGCTGCTGAACAAAATAGTTCGCGCCACGCCCTTTAAAGGAGCGAATGGGGTTGAGGGTTTCTACCTTGAGGACGATACGATTACCCAACGCAGCGTTGAGGGCATCCAACTCGAATTGAGGGGTGTTGAGAAAAATGGGGTCAATTTCCCCATAGGCATGGGAAATAGCGTCTTTAGACGGGGGCGTTTGACTCACTCAGGGGCACCTTTTAATTCGTTATGAACAGCTTAGCAACTTCACCCAAGCTAATCTACAACGATACGGGGTCGTCTAAAACGCTAAGACTCAGCCCCTCGGTGTCCTAACGCAAATGACGCGAGCTCTAAGAAACAG
>JBCBOC010000386.1:0-4689 GCA_039821475.1 Cyanobacteria bacterium J06632_22
CAACAGTTGCAATGGCGGCGGCGGTCAGGCCAGAACGTAGGTTAATCATAGAAGTTACGAGGAGTGGAAATGTCAATGGGTAGATCCAAGGGGGCTTAGCACCCACGTTTGACTCAGCATTGAAACGTGCCCAACAGCAAGGGAAAGCCGCGTTTTATTCATGCCTAGAACGAGAATTGTTCTGGATAAAGCGACAGGTTTCCATTAGGAAGGGGTTCAAATAGAGGCAGACAGTGTGGTCTAACCCCGATCGGTAGGAACTAACTTCAGAGGGGTCAAAGGACGTTCCAGATGAACCCAAACACTTCACACAAAGTTGATAGGCTCGTCAGATATAAACCTCTGCCACGTCCAGAACTAGAGTTTTCTCTGAGCAAAATCGATAGATTTTAGGCGATACGCGTTTTGAATCTATAGGTTTCAAGCTGGACGTGATTTAGCCATCGCAAGGTGGGTAATCCCCGTCAACTGCGTGAGAAACCATCGGGGATAGCGCGGAGGACGGCCCCCCATAATGGCGTGCCGGATGAGCCCTAATCCGCAATAATTTCCACGGTGCAGCTATTTGTATAGCTACAGTCGGGCATAAACACCTCCAGGCGGTACTGCCCTGTCGTAGGAACGGTAACAGCAGGAGATAAATCCTGGGCAACATCCTGACTAACCAGATTGCCGGTGTTGTCGTATAAAAATAAATTTAGATCGGAGCAGGCTTGATCACAGACGCCACGAATATTTTCGCCTGCGGCAAAGTATCCCATGATGGTCGTAACTTGACGGTTGTACGACCAGAGCGCCCGGCTATCACTGGTATCGGTAGGGTGAGGAATCTCTGGCGAGATCCCTGCGGGAGAGACCGTGCTGGCGACCGTCGCGTCAATCACGTCAACCGTGAATCCATAGTCCGATTGAAAGTAGGCCGCGCAACCTGCCGCATGGGTGCAGTTGGGCATAGACGCCCGGACAGTAAAGACGCCACTGTGAGGCACCGTGACAGCAGGCGCAGACCCCAAACGACTATCCTGGGCCACCAAATTTCCGGCACTATCGTATAAGAAAAGATTCAGGTCGAAACAATCTCCATCACAGACCCCACGAATATTTTCACCCGCCAAAAAGTTGGCTGTAAAGGTGGTTTCTTCGTTCTCATGTAGCCAGACTGAATGATCTTGTGCATGGGCGATGTTGGCAATACTGGTGCTCGTGGTGGCTATAACTGCTGCGGTCGCGAGCTGAAAACGGCGGCTGAACATATTTTTCCAAGCGTTTAGTAATGTCGCTGGCAATCGCGTAACGCGACTGCCGTTCCGGTTGTGAACAAACCAAAACGCCTTTCGGGCATTACCCCGCAAAATCCAGACAAACGGACAAACTTCATTAGAAGTTGATATTTCAGAATCCTCTCGGCACCCGCCCGTTTTTTTCACGGGTTGTTTCACGGCCCACCCCGCGCCCCATGGTTGAACTGAACGAGCGTTTGCCCCTAGGTCCGGGCACTGTAAGGTTAGGTAAATATTTTTTGTTATGAAACGGTTATTTGCGATCGCAGCCTCTCTGTTTTTGCCGCTGCTGCTCGGCCAGCCGGGCCATGCACTGAATGAAAACGATTTAAAGACGTTAGAAGAGACCCGTCAGTGCCAGCGCTGTAACCTTGAAGGTGCAGATTTGCGGGGTATTTTTCTGCAGCAGGCTAACCTGCGCGGGGCTAACTTGGCGGGAGCTGACCTAAATGGGGTAGACCTGCGTGGAGCCTATCTCTTTCGGGCCGACCTGCAGGGGGCCGACCTGCGCAATGCCGACCTGCGCAATGTGAATCTGTTTGGGGCAAACCTGGCGGGGGCCCGGTTAGGCAATGCTCAAGTCGATCGACGCACGGTGCTGGACGATCGCTGGATGCTGGTGTGGGATCTGGTGACTAACGGTCTAGGCGATCACGACCTGGCAGGCGTAGACCTCACGGGGGCCAATCTAGACGGCGCCGACCTGCGCAACGCCGACCTCACCGGAGCCACCCTAGAGGGGACCACCTTTGAAGGGACGTTTCTCAGCGGCAGCCAGTTTAACCAAGCGCGCCTGGCCGACGCCGACTTTTTCTTGGCCGACCTGCAGGGCGCCGACTTGACCGAGATTCAGTTTGAAAATGGCAGTTTGGTCGGGGCCGATGTGCGGGACGGAAACCTGGCTGGAGCCGACCTACGCCTGGCCGATCTGTCCCTGGCCTACCTCGGCAACGCTCAGCTGACTGGGGTGGACCTGACCCGTGCGGATTTGTCCGGCGCGTACTTTATTGGGGCCGACCTCACCGATGCCAACCTACAGCGGGCCAATCTGTTTGTGGCGGACTTCCGTCAGGCCATTCTGGACGGCACCAATTTTCAAAATGCCCGCCTCCAGGGCGCCGACTTCACCGATACACAGTTCACGGCCTCTCGACTCCAGGGCACCATTCCTGAAGGGGTCCGTTTGCTGGGGGCCGATCTGGTGGGGGCCAACCTGAGTGGCCTCAATTTAAGTGGCGCAGACTTCAGCAGCGGCAATTTGCGTGAGGCGCGGTTTGTTGAAAGCGACCTCACGGGCGTGAATTTTCAGGATGCGGACCTCAGCTTTGTAGATTTTTCTGGCGCTAACCTGTCAGGTGCAAACCTGCAGCGGGCCACCCTAGAAGGCGTAGAGTTTGACTATCGGACAAACCTCTGTGGCGCGATTATGCCGGACGGTAGTGAACGGCAGTGTCATTAGGTGGGGTCGTTCTCCCGCGAGGAGAACGGGAGTCGGAACGAAAGCCAGCAGTTTTGCTAGATTTAAAATCCTTGTCCTTCGAGAGAGGGATTTATAGCTACCGCCACTTTGCCTGCGACATGGAGACAGAATATGGAATAGGCTCCTCCTTTATTCTGTCTTCTCGCCCCTACGCGCCACCTATCGTTTAATGATGCTAGCTGCCTGACAGGCGATGGCTAAAATACTGTTGATATAGCTTGTGACTGACGGTGCAGCAGTTTTGTTGCAGTTTGACTAAGCCCATACTTTGTAGCTTAAAGGTCTGCACCTGGGGCAGCATCACAGGTTCTTGTGAACTAAGCACCTGTTGAAAGGCGTTTTGTAGGTCGGAATGCTGTTCTAGGGCCCACAGGTGACGGTGCAGGTGAGGGCTAAAAATGCCTTCGTCTGTGGCGGCGGTTGCGACAACTTGTTCCCAGGTCATATCGGACTGGGCGAGATGGTACAGCGTCAGCCCAGTGAGGTGGGGGTGACCGCCAAGCAGCTCGAAGATTTGTTCTATGACTGAGCGATCTAAGTTGAGCCCGTAGCGTTCGGCCAGGGTAGAAATCTGTTCTAGGGTGAAGGGCGTTAGGGCCAGCTCGATGCCCACATTGAAAGGCGACTGGTTAATATTCAGGGGAATGTAGGTTTCGGTGGACTGCACCAGCAGCAGTCTCAGCGGGGCCCAGGCGTCGTCAGACTTGGTGTATTCGTGCCAGGTGCGCAGCATGGCAAAAAAGTCTTGGGCCACGCTGGGGTATTCAAACAGTTCGCTGGCTTCTTCAAGTGCGATCGCAATCGGCCCATCGACCTCTGCCAACACGACCTCCTCGACACAGAGGGTGCAGCTCATTTTACTGCCCAAGTCGCTGCTCCATAGGTCATCCAGCGTCGGATTGAGCTTGAGCTGGCTCATCAGGTTGGCGCAGAACCACCGCAGCAGCCGGTCTAGATCCCCCATAATGGCCTGGTCGGCCTGCTGAAAATTGATCACGACCGAGCGACAATCCTGACTGTGGGCCAGGATTCGGTTCATTAGAGACGTTTTACCCATCTGACGAGGCGCCTTAATCCGCACCAATGCCCCCTGCTGATGTAGCGCGCCGTAGCAGTCGGGTTCGAAAGGGGGCCGCTGAATGTAGAACGGCGAATTTAACGGTACGCTTTCCGACGGTAGCGGCAATAAGGATGTGGCCTGGGGCGCAGCCTGGGGTAAGGCCTCTAATGGTGCTGAAACCGAGACCGTTGGTAACGCCGGTTGGCTCGCCAAGCGCGACAGCAGCATGCCCTTACAGTTAGATTTCGTCACCTTTGATCCGACTGCTTCGGATAGCAAACGCCAAAGACTTGGGGCAACCCGCTGTTGAATGTAGCTACTGGAGTAGTTGTACTCTGCAGCAACAGCTTCGTAGGTTTTTTTGGAGGCCTGCCAACATTCCTGTAAAACTACGCGCTGCAAATCACTGAGGGATTGGCCCGTCTGTTGCACAACCAGTAAATCTATGTCAGCGATAGGAATGGGTGCGTCTTGAATAGAAGCAGGCATCTTCAACGTTTATCGGATGAATGAGCAGTGTATCGTCTTCGCCATTTATCGCGCTCGCCCCAGAGAAAGCCGCAGATCTTCAGCCACATGCGATTTATCTCGCAGGGCGCACAGCAAAATGGCGTAGTGATGACTGCTTCTATCCATACACATAACACCCCTTAGCAGCAACCGAGTAATTTCACTGAAAGGACCATAGATTAAATTACGCGGAGACTGTTTCAGTAAAAAAACCGACAGGATAACAAACACAAAACACCGTAATTAACCCATTACCCCCTGCAACGGTCATGAAAAGTGATTTATTAGGTTAGGTCGGTGCGATTAATGGGTTGCTAAAGGGGCCACTAAAAGTGACTTATCGTCGACAACTCAACTGC
>JBCBOC010000689.1:0-2704 GCA_039821475.1 Cyanobacteria bacterium J06632_22
AATAGGACGCTTAAACACCGTCCGCAGGCTGCGCTCGTACAGATTGCCTAGCCATGGGCTGTTCCAGCCGCCAACCCACCAGTGGTTGGTCGGTGTACTGCCCCGCAGCGGCCGCCAGCGATACACCAGCCCGGCCAGCGCTGCGATGACCGTTAGAGACAGCGTTAGGGAGCTGACCAGCGCCAGAATGACGGTGCTGCCAATGGTGCCGATGAATTCTCCAGTGCCGCCCGGTGAGGTGGCGATGGGGATAAAGGCAAGCACCGTGGTCAGCGTAGAGGCAATGAGCGGAACGGCCAGGTGCTTGACCGTGTCACTGACGGCCTGGGCTGGGTGCTGGCCAGACTGCAGGTGAGATCGCACTTCGTCCACCACCACAATGGCATTGTCGATCAGTAATCCCAGGGCGATGATCAGTCCCGTCACAGACATTTGGTGTAAGGGAATGCCCAACGCTTTCATGCTGCCAAACACCATGAGGGTGGATAGTGGCAAAGCTGTCCCCACAATCACCGCTGATCGCCAGCCGAGAATCAGCAGTGAAACGCCGATGACCAGCGCCGAACTCAGCAGTAGGTTGCCAACCACGCCATTGAGCCGCTGCTGGACGTACTGGCTCTGGTCCAGCACAATCTCTAGTCCCAGACCATCGGATAGGGACTGTTCAAACGCGGCTAATCGCTGTCGGGCCTGCTGTGCCCATAGGTCGACCCGGTAGTCTCCCTCGACGGTGGCCGACAACACAATGGCAGGTTGTCCACCCACCAGAGATAGGTCTGACAGCGGCGTTTGTACGGCTTTTGAGACTTGGGCAATGTCGCCCAGTTGGGCCACTTGACCAGACTGCCCGATTTGAATGGGAATCTCGCGCACCCGCTCTAGGGAGTCTAGGGCACTGTCGACCTCGAACAACAGTTCGGTTTCTGCCCCCTTCAGCTCACCAGTCGGGCGCTTAGCGTCGCTGGCGCTCACCTGTTGGGAGACATCCGCTAGGGTGAGGCCTAATCGTCCGAGCTGGGACGGGTTTACGGTGACTCGGATCTCCTCATCCGGTTCGCCAAACAGCTCGACCCCATCGGTGCCGGGGATATTCCTAAGTTCATCCTCAAGCCCCTCTGCCACCCGACGCAAAATGTTGTAGTTCACGGGGGCATCCATTTGCCACTGTAGACCCACAATCAGGGCACTGGCCTCAACCTCCTGGTCTTCGTAGTCTGGGCGATTGGCTTCAGGGGGCAGCTCAGGAATCACATCGTCAATCTGGCTACGAATGTTGGCCCAAACCCGGTCGACATTGGCAATGGTTTCCTTGAGCTCTACTGTAACAACAGACAATCCTAGCCGAGAGGTAGAGCGCAGTTCTAAAATCTCTTCAATATCAGACAGTTCTTCCTCAATTTTGTCGGTAACAAGGGATTCGACCCGTTCGGCGCTGGCACCCGGCAGTACCGTTGTTATCGTCGACACCCGCTGTACAATCTCAGGATCTTCGAGGCGAGGTAGGGTCAGAAACGATGAGAGCCCCCACACGACGATTAAGGTCAACGACAGAAACAGCAGCTGCCGACTACGGAAGAAAAGATTAAACATGGAAGTAACCCTGCCTTAATACTGCACAAGCTGGCCAGGAACAATTCGATGGGTACCGCTGGTAATGACGCGCTCTCCCGCTTGTAAAAGGCCGCGAACGTAGGCGCGATCGCCTTCCGTGTGGAGCACTTCAATGTCTCGTTTGGCGACCGTGCCGGTCTGATCGGTGGCATCTGCTACCACATAGGCCGACCACAGCCCTTGTTCTCCTGAGACCAGAGCTTCTGTGGGCAGCCAAAATCCAGCTTCTGCTTGAGTTTCTGCCAACAGGAGTCGGGCGGTGCTGCCTAGGGTCAAGGCGTCAGTGGGGGCTAGAGAAACGACCACGGTAACGGTTTGGCTGGTTTCATCTAACTCGGGTAGCAGGGCTGTTATGCTGCCCTCAACGGCCTGGCCATTGACCTCAACCGTTTGAGGGCTGCCTGACGAGAGCCCGGCGGCCACCGTGGCCGGGACCCCAATGCGGGCCTCTAGCACCGTGCCCTCTACCAGGGTCAGGACAGACTGCTCTGGTCCCACTACAGCTCCTTCATCCAGCAGTCGCTGGGAGACTCGACCGGCAAAGGGGGCGTAGATCGTACTCTTGGAGAGGGCGACATCAACGCTGCGAATGCTGGCGTCGATTTGATCGACCTGGGCATCTTGGGCGGTGAGCTGCTCCCGACGGGTGCCCGTTTGCAGTTCTTCAAGCTGGCTTTGGGCTTGGCTGACGCGGTTTTGTAAGGCGTTGGCAGCATAGACTTTTTCATCTCGCTCTTCGAGAGAAATTGCCCCCTGCTGGTATAGGTCTTCACGGCGCTGTTGCTGGAGTTGGGCAAGCTCTAACTGAGATTGCAGGTCCTGAAAATTGGCCTGAGCTGCAGCGATGGCTTCCTGCCTTGGCCCTTGCTGTAATTCATCAAACTGGGCGGCCGCTTGTCGTCGCTGAGCTTCGAGCTGCTGTCGTTGAGTTTGCAGACTGCGAATATCAAGCCGGGCCAGCTGCGCACCTGCAGCAACCGTATCGCCGTCTTCCACCAGGACCTCAATCAGCGTCCCGGCCTGTTCAAAGCCTAAATTGCTGCTGCGTCGCGCCACAATTTCGCCGGTGTAGGCCCGTTCTACGGTGTAGGCG
>JBCBOC010000452.1:0-4196 GCA_039821475.1 Cyanobacteria bacterium J06632_22
GACCGAGCTGGTGTGGCCCTCAATCTTTAACCGTTCACATATTTTACGCCAAACCCGATTAAGGGCATCTTGCGCTGGGGCAATCACTTCCCCCTGCAATTTTTCTAGGCTATCCCCTACAGCTTTGACGGCTAGCAGGGTCTTATCGACGGCCTTAGCTGGTGGCAGGCTAATCATTTTTGTGCGAACTTCACGAAGTTCAGCCTTGGCTAAAGCCTGTTGTAATTGAGTAACTTCGGCTTTTTCTTGCTCGTCGCTACGGCTAAAATAGTTATATAGGCCACCCGTTACGTCTGCCTTTAGCTCAGCCCAGCGTTCCCGCACTTCCGCCAGCAGACCTTTTTGCAGCAAGTAGTTATTGTCTTTTGCTTTACCTAACCACTCTTCATAGCTGTCTTTCATCCGCTGCAGCAGCCGTAGCTGGTCCCGGTCTGCTTCGCGCCAGTCGGCAAAGCGTTCCCACCCATTCATCAGAGCCTCGTGGGCAATGTCGATGGTTTGGTTTGCATCCCCATCGGCCTTATCTGCCACCAATAGCCGCCCTTCCACCAGGGTTTCGATCACATTGTTGATCGTCTCTTGTTCTTTCTCGCTCTTACCCTTATCCAGCACATCTTGCCTGCGCTGTCGCCTGCGGGTGTCGGTGCCCTCCGGACCAATGCGCACCAGTTCCAAACAAATCCGACGGCACCAGTCCCGATCTAGATCTGTCTTAAACCCCTTAGCATTCCCCCCATTCTCATTATAAATCTGTTCTGCCCGCTGGTTTAATGCCCCTCGCAGCTGTCCCATCTCTCGATAGGCCGCTGCCGTCAGCGTATGCGCTTGCTGATCCCGTTCATCCCACAGTTGAGTCAGCGCAAACTCCAGCAGCGGCAGACAGTTCTCCTCTGCTTTTACATCACTTTCTATCAGCGCCAGCAGCTCTCGCTCTACGGTATAGCCCTGCACCAATGCAGGCTGCTCAATGGCCGTTTTTAGCGGGTCATTTTGCAACGTGCCCAGCCACACCGCATCGTTCTGTATTACCTTCGTCAACGCATCAGAACTGAGCCACGGCGTCACAAAGTCCGACCGCATGGTAGTAACAATCTTTAGCGGCGAGTCTGACTGCTGGCTAATGCCGGTGATGCAGCCCACAAACTGCCGCTGTCGTTCCTTCGACGCACAAACCGTAAACACCTCTTCAAACTGGTCAATCACCAGCAGATAGCGCCCGGAGGGCAGCCGTGGCAGTACCGCCGTCAGCCCCTCAGTCTCAATCAGCTCATAAATCTCACCAATTTCTCGATTATCAAATACGCCATCAAATGCGCCCTGCAATCGGTCCAACGGCCTTGGTCCCGGCTTAATCGGCCCCAGCACTCGCCAACCCTGCCGCTCCGCCCACAGCACCAGTCCCGCCCGTACGACAGACGACTTGCCACTGCCCGACGCGCCAATCACCGGCACAAAGCTGCTGCGGGTGAGCCTGCTGATCAGGTCGTCAACAGCCGCTTCTCGCCCAAAGAAAAACTGGGCCGTAGTTTTATCAAAGGCCCTTAGTCCTTGATAAGGACACTCTTCACTGACCGTTGCCGCCACCGACTCTCGCCGCCGATAGTCCAGCAGGGTAATGTTATCGCCACGGCCAATGTAAACCGGCTCCTGGTGCTGGGCTTTGAGCTGGGGGGCGATGTGCTGATGCACCTGAAAGGCAGTAATTTCTCCTTGGTCTCGCTGCCGCAAGGCCTTTAGCATTGCCCCAGTAAAGAAGCTGTGCTGTGCCGATGTGCGGGCATAGGCTTGCTCAAAGGTACGGCAGGCTGCTGAACAAAAGCAGCTCTTTTTTGTCAGGTCCGATAGCGATGTTTGTAGCAGCGCATTTTCAATAAAAAACTCGCTTTCACAGCAGTCTAGAAACAAAGCTAGACTGCTGAGGCTGGCCTGTTGAATTAAATTATTCAGCCAGGTGAAGGAGAGTCCGTTTTGTTGTTCTTTACGGCAGTCGTAGGTGGCGAGCAAGCCTCGTTGATCAAACTCATCCCCAACGGTAAATCCATGTCCCGTAAAGTACAGCACTAGATCGCTGTTTTCCCCCCGCTGGAGCAGCAGCGTCTTGAGTTCCTTTTGAAGTGCCTTGGTGGTTACCTTTTTGCCCGTCAGCAGTTTAATGTCTTGAAACTCCCCCTCAGCCTTCAGCAGCTCGTACACTGCCGTGGCATCACCCACCGGCTTAGACAGGTTGGGCAAGTGCTGATACTCACCAATGCCAATAATCAGGGCATATCGCTTCATGCTTAAGATAGCCGGACGACTTCGGGGCTGGATTTAGAGTCGCTATTACCATAGCCGAATCCACCAAAAAACCTGGATAAAATGTCGAAAATTAAACCCTTTCAGCTCGAAGACGCCGACGGCACTACCTATACCGTAATGATCGCTGTGCCGGACGATGCCGACGACGCCCCTGCCGCTGACGCCGACGACGACCTAGAAAGCTACGGCCTATCGGAAATGATTGGTGCGCCGCTCAACCAGGCCCACGGCATGATTCGCGCCTATACCAACTACGTGATCGGAGCCTTTAAGAACATGGCCGGGGCCAACGTTAGCGAAATTAAGCTTAAGTTCGGCCTGATGGTGGGCGGCAATGCAGGCATCCCCATCTTCACGGAAGGCAAGGCTGAGGGCAATTTTGAGGTGGAGGTGACCTGTACATTTCCACCACAGCAGTCGTGATATATGAAGAGGAACTTTGAATCGGATGTCTTTTTCTTGGGTGCCCCACCATGCCAGATTCAGCCCTTGCTAGCGCTACCAGCCTCCCTGCCAACCTAGACGCTCACTGGATGCCGTTTACGGCCAACCAACAGTTCAAGGCCAACCCTCGTCTGTTTGTCTCCGCCCAAGACATGCACTTCACCACCCCCGACGGGCGACAGGTACTAGACGGAACGGCAGGTCTGTGGTGTGTGAATGCCGGACACTGCCGCCCCAAAATTGTTGAAGCGGTGCAAACCCAGGTCGCTCAGCTCGACTACGCGCCCTTCTTTCAGATGGGCCATCCCCTCGCCTTTGAACTGGCCGATCGGCTGACGCAGATGACGCCGCCGGGGCTAAACCGGGTGTTTTTTACCAACTCCGGCTCCGAGTCGGTGGACACGGCCCTAAAGATTGCCCTGGCCTACCACCGCATCCAAGGGCAGGGATCACGCCAGCGACTGATCGGTCGTGAGCGGGGCTACCACGGTGTCGGCTTTGGCGGCATTTCAGTGGGCGGTATCTCTAGCAATCGTAAGTTTTTTGGCAGCTTGCTGACGGGCGTTGACCACCTGCCCCACACCCACAGCCTAGAACACAATGCCTTTAGCCAAGGGCAACCCGACTGGGGCGCACACCTGGCCGACGACCTAGAGCGACTGGTCAAGCTCCACGATGCCTCGACCATTGCAGCGGTGATTGTGGAACCGGTGGCGGGCTCTACCGGGGTGCTGTTGCCGCCGAAGGGCTATTTAGAGAAGCTACGGGAGATTTGCGACCACCATCACATTCTCCTGATCTTTGACGAAGTGATTACCGGCTTTGGTCGGCTGGGGGCAAACTTTGCCGCCGACTATTTTGGCGTCATCCCCGACATTATGACCACCGCCAAGGGGCTGACCAACGGCACCGTTCCCATGGGGGCGGTATTTGTAAAACAAGAGATTTACGACGCCTTTATGGCCAATACCGCATCGGGCATTGAGCTGTTCCACGGCTACACCTATTCGGGCCATCCGGTGGCCTGTGCAGCAGCCATGGCCACGTTAGATGTCTATACCGAAGAGAGTCTTTTTCAACGGGCCAACGACCTAGCCCCCTACTGGGAACAGGCGGTGCATTCCCTACGAGACGCGCCCCATGTCATTGATATTCGTAACCTGGGTTTGGTTGCGGGCATAGAGCTGGAACCGATGGCAGGGCAACCCACAGCGCGGGCGACGCGCTGCCTGCAGCAGTGTTTTGAACGGGGCGTGCTGATTAGAACGACGGGAGATATTATTGCCCTGTCGCCACCGTTGATAATTGACAAGGCCCAGATTGATCAGATTATTGGCGTGCTAGGTGAGGTGTTGAGGGCAGTGTAGCCACCTTACCTAAATAAGGCCGTGCCACAGACAGTGCCACAGACAGTGCCGAGACGCACCAACGCAGAGAAATGCCCCTAGCAACGC
>JBCBOC010000794.1:0-1999 GCA_039821475.1 Cyanobacteria bacterium J06632_22
GTGAGAATTGTGAACTCCCCAAGCGAATCGCTCGCTGTGCCCTGTAACCCCGTCTAACCGGGGTTTGGGCTGCTTCCCTGTCCACCCAGTAAGTGGCATTACCATCGATGCTTAACAAGACTTTCGATGCATAACATAGCAATGCCTTAATATGTCTAAGATGTTTCTGAATCGTGCCCTAGCAATTTATCGCGTGGGTCACTTTTTGAAGATAGCCGTTTGGGCTCAACCCATGGATATTCCATCCATTGGGGTATCCCGCTGGGCTTGTGACAAAGTGGCTTATCGTTGCGTCCTAAACGCTCTGGCTAACGCGATATGAGCGCTCAACTACGTCTCTGTTAACCCTGTAGCTTTTTCTCAGGAAAAACGTCAGCGCTGGACGTGACTAAGGTTGAAGACTGTGGCACATCCCTGTTCGCCATTTGGGTGCATGACCTATGTCTGTTGTTGGTTCCCTATCCGAGTTCTCGGTACCAGAGGTCCTGCGGTTCTTGCAGGACGGTAAGAAGACGGGGCTGTTGGCCATTCAAGCAGCCAATCCTTCCGCGTCCGAGTCTGCTCCTAGCGCTGGTCTCGGCGCTATGGCCCAGGGCAGTGCTCTCAACCCTAATCGGTTCTGCTTTATCTGGGTTAATCAGGGCAAGGTGGTGTCTGCCACCAGCCGATTAGATGGTCGTTGCCTAGCCGGTCTACTCCGTCGTCGTCGCTACGTCTCTGCCCTGACCATTACCCGCTTAATTCGTCGTTGTCCCCCAGACATGCCTTTAGGGTTGTTTCTTCGGTCTAAGGGCGTGCTGCAGGCCAAACAGCTCAAGATGGTGTTTGCCCTCCAGGTAATTCAGCAAGTTTGCGAGCTCTTTCAGGTCACGGATGGTCGATTTCGCTTTGACAGTAAAGCGCCCCTTCCTAGGGTAGAAATGACCGGACTCAGTATTCCGGCAACGGAGGTGACCCTGCCTGGTTTAAGGGCCTTGAAAAATTGGGATGCACTGTCCGAAAAGCTGCCGGATCCAGCATCTGGAATCAAAAGCCTGGTCCACGGTCAGCCCCATTTACGCATTAATCAATCGGAATGGCAGGTCTGGAGTTTGGCAGATGGGAGTACTTCCCTCTCACACATCGCCACCCAACTTGGGCAGCCGATTGCGCTTATTCAGCGAATTGCCTTTCGTTTGATATTCGTTGGCCTAGCGGAAGAGGTTCCGGTGGCCCTCAGTACGCCTACGGTTGATGTTGGTATTCCTGCATTTTCTCAATCCGGTGCGGCTGAGCCGGTGAGCCCTAACTTCATCAAAAATCTGATGGGTTATCTACGTCATCTGCCGCAGAGTTCTTAGGGACTGTTAAGTTGATTGCCGGGTTAAGTCTGGGGATCTCTACGTCTAGGTGAAATTGGCGACCATACTAGGTACTTGATCGTCAGGATTGCCCTCAGCACAGTGGCGAGAGCTACATGTCCTAGAACTTACGTCTTTCTGGCGGGGAAAGCTACAGGCTTACAGGTTTCAGCTTATAGCCTTCCTTCTTTGTGTTAAGACACGGAGTACAGCGATCCCGCGTGAAATAAACTTCTGCCACGTCCAGAACTGGAGTTTTCCCTGAGGAAAAGCTATAGATTCCAGGTTATACGCGGTTTGGATCTACAGGTTCCAAGCTGGACGTGGTGTAGAACGAAATGGCCCAAAAAGCTAGAGGTGCAGCCTTGTCGTAGCGGACTTGGCGGTTGCTATATTTGCAGCTTAGATGTGTTCTAGTTTAGACGTGGTTTATGGCTTCATCAGTCACGCCTTAAACTGTCTGAAGCCAATTGTAAGTGTTGTCTTTTTGACTGTGTCTTGTGCCTTGGCGCGGCAAGCCTCATCTGTTTCAACCCGGATGCCATTTTCGGTCGCCTTGACGGATGGCCCCCCTTCAGTGGTGGGTCATCCGTGCTATATTAGCAACGGCTCGGACCCACGCGATTGTGACGCCCAAATCTTGTCAGGACCGGAAGGTA
>JBCBOC010000328.1:0-5157 GCA_039821475.1 Cyanobacteria bacterium J06632_22
CGATCATTCATCCCACTAGAAAAAATCGCGAAAAGCTCAAAAAGTATCAGCTTAAGGTCAGGATAGATACTTGGAAGGTAAGTATATGGATTTTGGAACTCCTTCTTTTGAGACTCCTAGATTATCAAGGCACCTACCATAATCGTCTTATTCATCAGTATGTGGGAGAAATTGAAGAAGTACCTTGGGCTTGAATGATACGTATTTTCTGATTTCGAGGAAATAATAAAGTTAATTCGCCCGTTGCCATTGACGAATGACTTCTTCAACAACAACTCGCTCAGGGGGCTCTGTCACTCGTCCAGTGGGGTCTACCTCCGCGCC
Organism: Cyanobacteria bacterium J06632_22; assembly: GCA_039821475.1. Lineage (GTDB taxonomy): Bacteria > Cyanobacteriota > Cyanobacteriia > Phormidesmidales > Phormidesmidaceae > CAWUKV01. The sequence goes on from JBCBOC010000328.1 coordinate 325, forward strand.
CGGAATGTTCTCACTCCAAGGGCTGCCGGGGACGGATTGCAGGTCTACAGATTCGTTGATGGGGCGGAAGCCAAACTGCACAAACACTTCCTGCTGTTCAGGGGCGGTGAGGAAGTCGATGAAACTGCGGGCGGCTTTGGCTTCGCCGTTGCTGATGTCGCGGCGGGCGATGGCTGCTGTCGAGACCGTTTCAATGGTGGGGTCTAGGTACAAAATTTGGTAGGGCTTGCCCTGGGTGGTGCTGGCCTGATCCCAGCGGTGCAGGGCAATGCTTTCGTAAACCGTGGCGATGTCGGCGTCGTTGGGTCCACGGGTGATGAACTCTTGCAGTAGGGTGTCCGTGGAGCGGGGGGGCTGGTAGACAGAGCGCTTGACTAGGCTAAACAGGGCCTGGACATCGCTGCTACCAAAGTCACCTAGGTCTAGGCTGCCGCCGCCGGCTTCGGCTTGGGTCCACAGGCTCAGGGTAAGCTGACCGCTATTGGAGCGGGTGGGATCGGTGGTGACAAAGTCGAAACTGCCCCAGCCCTGGTCACCGCCAATGTCGCCCCAACTGCTTTTAGTCATAGCATCTTCTAGTCGCTGCCACTGAAACTCGCCACCGGGGAAAAGGGCTTGGGAGCGTTCGGGCCAGGCGACGGCCACGAGCATGGTTTTGGCAACAGGTTGGGGCGCGTCGTAGAAGGGTTCGTCGGCATATTGGGTTTGCCAGCGTTGGGCCAGTTCGTCGAGGAGTTGGCCATTAGCGGGGATCAGGATGGTGGGATTGAAGTCGTTGTTGTCGTCAACGTATTTGTTGACGATGTCTTGGGAGCCTTGGAATTCTAGCTCGATTTGGATATTGGGGTTTTGTTGTTCGTAGCGTTGTTCAAGGAGTTTGAGGGGTTCTTGGAGTTCACTACCACTAACGATGATGAGGGTTTGGTTGACGCCGGGGAGGGGGACGTAGGCTGCGCCGAGGGAGGCGAGGGCGATAAGGGTGGAAACAGCGGTTTTGGTGGTTTTGGACATGTTAATTCTCTCTACGCTGTCAACAACTCGGCGCTTTCTTGGAAACCTTTGAACTCTTCACCCAGCTCCCGAAGCTCGGCTGCAGCAGTATCGCTGCTCAAATCTGCGGTGCGGAGTTTGTTTTGCAACTGCTGGAGGACACCGCCGGATTCTGCAATCAGAGTGGAGAGGTTGGCAAGCTGGGCTTGGCGAGTATCTTCGCCCTGCTGGGCAAGGGTAATGTTGCGCTCCAGGCTGTCGGCTAGCTTTTCCCACTGGGTGCGGGCCAGGCCGGTGCTGCCTTTAATTTTGGCTTTGACGTCGCGGAGCTGGTTGTCGAGTTCTTTAGTGGACAGCAGCGCATCTTTGCCCTGCATGCGAAGGGCGAGTTGGTCGATTTTGCGGGGGAGTTCTTGGGTTCTGTCACAGGCATACTGCACGGTACCCAAGAGATCGATTTGGAGGGTGTCGGTGAGGAGCTGACCGGCTTCTTGTTTGAGGGTATCGGCCTTTTCGCCTAAGGCAACAGCCTGCTGGCGGACGCTTTGCAGTTCGCGGGAGAGGGCGGGGTTGTCTAGCTCTATGGTGTCGGGTTCACGGGATTTGAGTGCCGTAGCGCCAGCGGTTGCGATCGCAACCCCACCCGGCACCGTCACCACCGCTGGCAACCGCACAATGCGGGCCGCCACAATCATAAATAGCCCCCCCGCCAGGACTGCCAGCGGATAGTGCAGTGGGTTAGCAATTTTCATGGGTGCTCGTCACTCGCTCTAAAACTCAAGCTGCAGGTCGGCCATCAGTTGCGAAATGGTAGCCGGGTCACCCTTACGATAGTAACCGCCGTTGAGGTCGGCAATCTGCTCTAGCGCACCGGCGTTAAAGTCCCCATCATTGCCGTAGCCTACGGTAAAGAAAGCAATGCGCTGATCGCTGTTGAAGCCGCTGCTTTGCAGCTCCTGACCGAGCTGGTCTAGGGTAATGCCCGATTCAGAGTCCTCGCCATCGGTGAGGATCAGGACCGCGTTGATGGCCTCGTCCCGCAGGTTTTCGGCCAGCCAGTTCCGAGCGGCTAGGGCTGAGTCGTAGAGGCGGGTGCCGCCTTCGGCCTGGAGACCGCTGATGAACTGGAGGCCGCGATCGCGACCGTCGGGGGTGCCATCGACAAAGACCGGCTCCCGAATCTGGCTGTCAAAGTCGATTAGGGCAATTTGGTCGTTGGGTCCCAAGGACTCGATGTAAGACTTCAGGGTGTTTTGTACGGCAGGTAGCTTGTTGCCTTCCATGGAGCCGGAGGAGTCGACGACCACGACCACCAAGGAGGGCTTCTTAGCCACGCTTTGCCAGGCGTCTAGCATGGCTTCCACCACTTCGGGCTCAGGCGGACGGTAGGAGTCGTAGCTGGCATTGGGGTCCACACCGTACTGCTCAGAGAATTTTGCGCCCAGGGCGACACCGGGGGTACCGGGGCGCAGGCCTAAGTTAACGGCAATCTGCTGGGCGGGTTCGGACTGTAGGTATTCGATAATCTGGTCAGCGGCTTCTTTTTCTTGGTCACTAACCCAGGGGGCATCGGGCACGATGGCTCGCATGTTAGACGTAAAGGTGGACTGGGGGTAAACCGCTTCGTAGCGCTGACCACCGGTACTCGCCGCGGCCTCGTTGGCAGCAATGACAGAGGACTCGTACACCGAACCAATGGAGGCCCAGAACGGCCCGTTCTGCACCATGGCCTTAGCCAAGGTGCTGGTGGACTTGCCGTAGCGGGTGATTTTGTTTTGAATCTGCTGTACGTCTGCCTGAAACTGCTGCACGTCTGCTTCGGTGAGGGCTTCCGGGCGTTTGCCAGAGACGGAAGCAAACTGGGACACCAGGGTTTGTAGGCCCGAGTTGGAGCGGGTGGGCGCGGTGTGGACGTAGTGGATGGTCTGGGCCGGGCTGTTGGGGTCCAGATCTTTGTGGGTTTCGGCAGTGACCAGTTGGGCAAATAGGTCGTCCACCTGGCGCAGACCCGGTGCCAGGTCCGCAGGCACCATGAACACCATGGGGCTATTGGCCAGCAGGGGCGAATCAGTAATGGGGGGAATGTAATTCTGACCGGGGAAGACCTGCTCCATACGGTAGATGAGCTGGCTTTGGTAGATCTCGCCGTCCACCGACAGTAGCGAGGGAAACTCGGGCGCATCGGCCTGGAGGGTTCCCTGCTGGAACTGCTGGGCCAGGGTGGTGGTACGCTCAACCACGTCGCCGCTGCCTGCAGCTTCACAGGTCATGTAAAAGGCTTCGCCGCTGGCTAAGGTGGGGTTAGTCGCATTGAACTGCTCGGCTGCGTCCTCACAGAAGTGGCCCAGGGCACTGCCTACCAACAGTTTGACTTCAAAGCCTCGGCTCAGGGCAGGTCCCACACCCCCTCCACAGCCTGCAATCAGCAGGGTCGCTAGGGCAGCGGCGGGCGTAAATTTCAAGTGCGATCGCATCTGTGATCTCATATCGTCATCTGTTCTTTAGTGACATCTACAGCCGTTTTGATCCCATTTCCGTTTGAAATCAACCAGACTTGTTGCGAAGCCGCGTCTAGATGTAAACCCACAGTTCCTGTCCTAGAACCCTGTAGTTAAGCCTCTGCCACGTCCAGAACGGTCGGTTTCCCTGAGCAAAAGTGATCGATTTCAAGCGATACGCGTTTTGGATCTACCGGTTTCAAGCTGGACGTGGTTTAGACGGGGGCAATATCAGTCTCACTGTGCCCAAAAGCCGACCGAGATTCGCCAGCGCCAGCGTGTATCCCTTTGTGGTGTTGCTAAACCTGCGCAGTTCTACAGGTCCCTGCGCCATTGCTGCAGTGGCTGAGGGCAACCTTAAACCCATGGAGCGGGAGAAAACCGAGATGCGATCGCACTTAAAACTAGCGCTATTGGGCCTAGCGAGCTGGCTCATTACAACGGCTCCGGCACTGGCAAATCTCTGTCCCACAACCGTGCCAGAATTCGAGCTGGTGTATACCTCGCTGCAAACTGGGGGTGTCAGTTCCTCTAGTTTGTTCTCCCCTGAGGAAATTGAGCAGGGAGAACGCTTTCGCGAGGTGTTAATGCAACAGGGCTATGAAGCCGCGACAGCGCTGATTGGCACAGCGGTGTCGCCGGATGTTGCCGCCTATGTGCTGGTGTGGCTAGCTGACGGTCAAGACTTACCCGACACCGCCCTAGCCGATGTCATGGCCCTGCTCAATACCGTGCCCCCTAGCGAACGCCGGGACCTGATTTTGCATTACCTGGCATTTGATGCAACCTGGCAAAATGACCAGTGGTCAGTGGCGACTCAGGCGGTCAATGCCATTCAAGACCCTCGCATCCGTTTGGGGGTCCATCGCAGTTTATTTGAAAAAGCCATTGACCAAAACCGATGGGCGAACCAAGGACAGCAGTGGCAACAGGCCGTTGACTTCCTCAATGCACAGCCGACCCACCGGGCTGTACTCTGGGCTGAGCTGGCCGCAGCCGCCCAATCCATCGAAGATGAAAGACTGGCTGTAACCCTGCGTGACGCTGCGCTAGCGCAGCTCGCCCAGGCCAACGAGCACCCCCATTCTGATCTGATTTTTGCGGGCCCAGCTTACAGCCAAACCCTGCTCGACAAAATGGCCCGTTCACTGGCCCAGGCCCATCAGTTTGAGGTGGCCCACGACCTGGTGAATCGGCTAGACGGTGATACAACAGCGGTGCGACTTGCGATCGCAACAGCCCAAGTCGAAGCTGGCGACATCGAAGCGGGTGTATCCCAGGCCCTCACGCTGGGCAACCGCAGCTTTTATCCAGAGAATGCGGCACTAGTCCAAACCTTGGCCAC
>JBCBOC010000346.1:0-4935 GCA_039821475.1 Cyanobacteria bacterium J06632_22
ACTAATCTTTTTGTCAAACTCATAAATGGTGTGGCTGTCTTTTTCAATCGCATCCCACTTATTGACCACGACAACACAGGCCCGGCCTTCGTCCTCGATGCGTCCCGCCAGTTTTTGATCTTGTTCAGTAATCCCGTCTAGGGCATCGACCACGAGCAGCACGACGTCGGACCGGCGAATCGCTTTAAAGGCGCGGTTAATGCTAAAAAATTCTGGCCCGTAATCAACCTGCTTTTTCTTGCGGATGCCCGCAGTGTCCACTAGTCGATAGCGCTGATCCTTTCGGGCAACGACCATATCGATGGTGTCTCGCGTTGTCCCCGAAATCGGGCTGACAATGGAGCGTTTTTCTCCAACAAAGGAGTTGAGCAGGCTTGATTTCCCGACATTCGGACGCCCAACAATGGCGACCCGAATCTCTTCATTCTCCTCTAGCGCACTGACGGGCGGCAGATGGGTAATCAGCTCGTCCAGCAACTCACCCGTGCCATTGCCATGGATGCCGGAAACAGCATGGGGTTCGCCTAAACCCAACTCCCAAAACTGCGCCGCCAGAATCAGCCCTTCATCAGGAGACTCGCATTTATTAACGGCTAGGGCAACGGGCACAGACTGTTGCCTGAGCCAGGAGGCAATTTCTTTATCCCCTTCGGTGGGGCCCGTTTTACCATCGACAACAAATACCGCAGCAGCGGCCTCACCCAAGGCCAGCATGGCCTGCTCTCGGATTTCGGGCAAAAACTCTGTGTCATCGTCAAAAACGAGACCACCGGTATCCACCACGATGAACTCCCGATCCTGCCAAAATGCAGACTGATAGGTGCGATCGCGAGTCACCCCGGGCTGGTCAAACACAATCGCCTCCCGTGCCCCAGCGAGCCGATTGGCCAAGGTCGACTTACCCACATTGGGGCGGCCAATAATTGCAACAACGGGGAGGGACATGGGGTGAACGGGGTTGGACAGGTAACTATAGTAGCGTGGGGACGGAAGGTGAGGGGGTGAGGGGGTGAGGCAGTGGGCTGATGATTGTCTTAAAACGCTGACCAGATAAAGGCCTCGCGCTAATTCACTATTTCACGCTCTTGGTCCAGCAAGATCGCTAAACGACGGCCTTTAAATCAGACTTGGCTTCTTTCCTCAATTGAGAGGCAATGCGAAACAGTTCTTGGCCGGTGTGCAAATAGCTGTCGTCGTAGGTGGTGGTAAAGCGTTCGATCTCTTCAATGCCGTCTTCGAACTGGTTCATACAGTAGTACAGGTTAGCGGCAATGCCTGCCACCTTAGACGGATTCGGCATCGACTTGAACTTCTGCTTAGACTTTTCCAGGGCACTGCGGCAGTCTTCTAAATAGTTTTGAAAGTCCTCCATCAGCTCATCGTCGAAGGGATCGGCCGATAGCGTTTTGATCTCTCCCTTAAGACCGTTGATGGATTTAGACAGTAGGCGATCGACAGGGTTATACACCTGCTTGAGCCAGGTTTTAAGCTGATTTTCGGTGCTTTCTTCCCGCTGGCGCTGCCGACGATAAAAGTTTTGCACATCTGCGGTGCGTTGGTGGCGAGACTGGGCCGTTGCAGTGGTAGCAGCCTGACGCTGCCGGTCGTAGGCCTGTTTCTGCTTGGGGTCACTAAGGACTTCATAGGCGGCGTTGATCTGTGCGATCGCATCGTGCCCCAGACCACCCTCTGTTTCACCCCGAGTGTCGGGATGGTACTGCTTTGCCAGTTGCCGATAGGCCTGCTTAATCTCGCTAGGGCTAGCACTGTGACCTAGTCCTAACGTCTGGTAGTGGTCGGCGTCAGAAAGTTTTTTTGCCATAGAGGCATTGTAGGCCCTATTGCAGAGGCTATGCCGTGACTAAGGGAGCCGTCAGCACCGGATCTTGAAACAGTGGTGTACTCAAATACCGCTCCCCAAAACTCGGCTGAATCATCACAATGATTTTGCCGGCGTTTTCTGGACGCTGGGCCACTTGCACCGCAGCACACAGCGCCGCGCCGCTAGAAATCCCCGACAGTAGACCTTCTTCCTTGGCCAGCCGACGCCCATAGTAAATGGCATCGTCATCGGTCACCGCAATCACTTCATCGATCAGTTCTTGCTTCAGCACATCCGGCACGAAACCGGCCCCTAGGCCCTGTATCTTGTGGGGCCCCGGGCGGCCACCGGCCAAAACCGGGCTGTTGGCCGGCTCAACTGCGATCGCACGAAAGCCTGGTCGCCGTCGCTTAATGACTTCACTCACGCCGGTAATGGTGCCGCCAGTGCCCACCCCAGCGATCAAAAAATCTACCTGCCCATCCGTATCCTGCCAAATTTCTTCGGCGGTGGTCCGACGATGAATCTCCGGGTTCGCCGGATTACGAAACTGCTGCAGCATATAGGCATTGGGCATCGAGGCCACAATTTCCTGGGCCCGCTGGATACAGCCCGCCATACCGGCTTGCCCTGGCGTCAGCTCCAGCTCAGCGCCGTAGGCTCGCAACATCGCCCGTCGCTCGGCACTCATGGTTTCGGGCATAGTCAAAATCAACCGATAGCCCTTCGCCGCCGCCGCCATTGCCAACGCAATCCCCGTATTACCCGAAGTGGGCTCTACCAGCGTGGTCTGCCCCGGACTGATATCGCCCTTCGCTTCTGCTGCCAAGATCATATTGATCCCAATCCGGTCCTTAACCGACGCCGACGGGTTCATTCCCTCCAGTTTGACCAAAATTTGGGCCCCACAGCCCTCAGCTTCAGTAATTCGGTTAACGCGCACCAGCGGCGTGCGACCAATCAGTTCAGTGACGTTGTTGGCAATTTTCATAACACCATCATGCAACAGGTTTAAGTAGGAGATATCACCCCATCAATCAGACGTAATATCGATTAGATGTAATACATGAGGTCTACCTGCTGAAGAGCATTGCGCTGGTCAATCAGATCCTGCAGCGTATGCTGGGTTAGGACACCCTGGGCAGCGCCTTGAACCTGTTGCCATAGGTCTTTAACCACGAGTGCCTCAACGGTTTTTTCCGTGGGTGTGCCCTCATCAGTCTGCTCATAGCCTTCAATGCAGCTCACCACATCCAGCAAAACAATATTCCACGGTTCGCGAGTCAGCAGATAGCCCCCTTTAGCACCCCGCTGGCTTTTGACAAACCCCGCCCGTCGCAGCGTTGCCAAAAGCTGCTCTAGATAACGATCGGGAATTTGCTGCTGCTGTGCAATCTGGCGAATCTGCAACGGTTCACCCTTCGCGTGGTTTACGCCGAGCTCGATCATAGCCAGCAGGGCATATTCGGTCTTGCAGGACAGTTCCACAGGTTAGCCATTACAACACTATTCCTAGTATACTCCGGTTCTCCGGTGGGGAATGAAGCGTTAACCTGTATGAAGGTTGTTCATCATTGAAAACCACCTCTAAAAGGATAGTTCTTGGCACTGACGTTCCTTATTCTGAAACCTCTCGACGCAGTCGAATATCGCAACCGCCACATATAGCAACCGCCACAAACGTTTGTGCGCGGTTGCGGGCCACTTGGCTCCAATACCAAGGGTTTCACAGCCAGAACTGTCCTAAGCAAAGTGGCGAGCACTATATAGCGCTCGCCAATCCTTCGACTGCTATAGCTGCGTCGAAAGAACGAGACAACAAAAAGGCCCAGCGCATGCGCTGGGCCTTTTTGCTAAAGTTTTAAGCTAAATGCTTAGAACGAGAAGGTTGTACGGATAGCACCGTAGAAACCGGAGTCATCACCAGCAGCAGTATCTAGGTCACCGTAGATCAGTGCAGGAGTGATAGTTAGGAACTCGTTGATGTCGAGCTCGTAGTAGCCCTCAATCAGGTAAGGCGTAGCAGTTGTGCTAGGCAGAGTAGCGTAGTAAACGCCAGCCTGGTTGCCAGTACCCAGGAAGTCAGGGAAGGCAACACCAGCTTGCCAAGTGTCGAGGTCGCCACCAGCAGTTGCATCAACGGCTGCATAGTAACCACCGATGATGAAGCCGCCGAAGTCGAGGCTCAGCAGACCAGCGATGGCATCGTCAGCAGTACCGTCTTCACCGCCGATGTAGGTTACAGCAGCGTCGATGATGCCGTCAGACAGATAGTTCAGCTGAGCAATGTAGCTGTTCTGATCGAACAGACCAGAGCCAGTGGCATCGTTAGTGGCATCGTTAGTGGAGTAGCCCAAGTCAAGAATCAGGTTCTCAGTGAGGGCAAAGTTAACACCAGCACCGAAAGTACCACCACCAGCAAACTGGTCGTAGAAGACAGGCCCACTCGCATCAGCAACAGCAGGACCATCGAAAGGAACGATGGTGCTAGTGACGAAGTCGTCAGTCACAATGCTGTTAGCAGCGATGATGGCGCTGATGCGCTCACCAACGGGGAAGCTGTAGTAAACGTCGTCCAGAGCGAGGTTGTCACCACCGCCGCCAGCAGCAGCTAGACCACCGAACTCAGACAGAGCCTGGCCACCATCACGACCCTGCAGACGAATGCGCAGACGGTCTTCGCCAGTGAAGCTAGTGTCAAAGTTCAGACGGGCACGGTACTCAAAAGTAGCCTCGTCGCCAGGCGCAGTGGAAGGGGCGTCAAAAGGAACAACCAAGTTGGCGTCCAACTGACCCTTAAGCTTAGTGGTAGTGGAGAACTGGTTAGCTTCCAGCTCAGCTACGTCAGCTTCCAGAGTGTCTACACGACCGCGCAGAGTAGCCAGCTCAGCAGCAAACTCTTCCTGCAGGCGCAGGATAGTGTCGAGCTGGTCCTGGGGTAGCTCAGGCAGCAGCTGGATGATAACGTCCAAGCAAGCGTTCAGACCGGCAGCAAACTCATAACGAGTCATGGCGCGGTTGCCGCGGTAAGTGCGGTCGGGGTAACCCTCGATGCAGCCGTACTCTTCTACTAGGCGCTGCAGTGCAGTGAAGGCCCAGTCAGAAGGGGATAC
>JBCBOC010000468.1:0-4029 GCA_039821475.1 Cyanobacteria bacterium J06632_22
ATACCCAAAGCTGCTCACCGTCAAAGGTCCACTCCACATCCTGGGGAATACCGTGGAAATGTTGTTCTAGATGACGGGTCAAATAGGCCACCCGTTGCACGAGACGCAGTGGTAAATCGCCGGTACCCTGCACGGTCAGCTCTAGGGCATCGGGTAAGGACCAGGGGTCGCCCGGCTGTAGGTCACTGGCACCGATCCACACCTGATAACGCTGGGGGGTATGTTGGCCCGACACCACCTGATCGGCACCGCCCGCTAGCGCCTCGATCACCACGGCATCGCCGCTGCTAGCCACGGGATCGCGGCTAAAGGCCACGCCAGAAAATACGCCCGCCGAAGGCGCGTTGCCAGAAGCGCGTCCAGAGGAGACGCCCACCTGCTGTTGCACCAGCACATGCATCTTCGCCTCGGGCAGGCCCTGGGCCTCGCGGTAACGGACCGCGCTGGGACGGCTGTAGGCCTCAAAACAGGTTGCGATCGCACCTGCCAACTGTCCCTGACTCGCCACGTTCAAAATTGACACGTACTGCCCAGCAGCAGAGGCCTGCTGACCGTCCTCGCCCATCGCAGACGACCGCACCGCCACCGGCTGCTCAGGGGTTGGCTCTGTCAGGTGCACCAGCGCCGCAGGGTCGTCCCCCGCAGAGAGTACATAACCCGGCGGCACCGGATAACCCACAGCTCTCAACTGCGACAGCGTAGCGGCTTTGTTGCCCACCTGATCCGCAGTCCACACCCGATCAAGGGATTTGAGCGCCCGCTCTCCTCGGAAAAAGGTAAAAAATCGCTGCGATTCCACCCGGGCGCTCTCCTTAGGTAGGTCTAGATCATCCGGCAGCTTCTGGTAAATCCAGGCAATCAGCCCCGTCAAGAGCGCTACGGCCATGGCCTGCCTGCCGTTGTTATGAATAATGCCCGTCAGCAGCGGCAGCAGAATGAGCGGCAGCCAACGACCGTGGTTGCGATCGCGCACCACCGTAAAACTAATCAAACTCAGGAGCACCGTCAGCCCCGCCACAATCGGACTGTAGGCCCAGAATCCCCAGGTCACATTTGTCACCCCTGCGCCGCGACCGAACCAGTAACGGCCCATCACTAAGCCCATCAGCCCAACAATGGGCCAGATGGCATGGGCAGGGAAAAACAGTTGAGCCAGTAGCACGATACCGATGCCCTTTGCCGCCTCCGCCAATACCGATAAAACGCCAGCCAGCGTCCCACCGTGGTAAAACGCCGCCGACACGCCAATATTGCCGGTGCCCACGGTCTTGAGCCGCCGGCCGCTAACAACCTGAACAATCCAAGCCGTCAGCGGCAGCCCACCTAATAGCGGACCAAGGGCAAGAATCAACAGGGCTCCGTATATTTGTGTCATCGTTTCCAGGCCGATCCCCAGGTGCCATCAAGACCTATGGGAACACTGTTTTAGCGGCAGCCTAGGTAAACTTAAGTATTCATATCAAAAGCTGTTAAGCTTTGTGAGCTGTAGCGTATCCATGCAAGTATTCGAGCCGGGTGGGTCTTACACCTTTAGCAAAATCTTTGACCTCAAGATTATTGCGCAGGATCTGGTGAAGGAATTTGGCTACACGCTGACGCGTAAACGCCTGAATCTACCTCAGTATTCTGGTGAACTAGATCGCATTGAACAGCTTCGCGATCGCATTGAAGAAACCTTGCCCCACGTCAGCCTATCGACGGAAATGGCCCGACGAGAAATTTTGATTTCTCCCGTCATGATCGACCTGATTCACTACACCAAGGCTGAAATGCGGATTGAGTACCCTATCAAGGTGACCGAGCAGCTACAGGGCTCCTTGGACTATTTCCTGACCAGCCACCAGCAATTGCTCATCATTGAGGCTAAACGAGAAGACCTCGACTTTGGCTTTAGTCAGCTTGCTGCCCAACTGATTGCCATGGATCAGTGGGCCACGGACAATCCCTCTGATGTGTTGATTGGTGCCGTCACCACCGGTAAACTTTGGGAGTTTGGTCGACTAAACCGCCGTCAAAAACATTTAGAGCAGGGCCTAGACAGCTACCGAGTCCCCGATGACTTAGATGCCCTGATGCGAATTTTGATTCAGGCTCTAGTGAGCTGAGCGGTCAACCTTCAACCGGACAGCCATCTCTCAGCGCATCTTCAGAATTGAGCCAACATCATCAACGACGATAGAACCATTGATTAGAATCATGGTTTTGTTCTATGGGCGCTTGGCGGTTAAGCCTAAGGCAATTGACGTCGAGACGAGGCTTTATTGGCCTTGTTTTAGTTGGGTTTACCCTGTCGCTACTGCTGTTTAGCGGCTGTCGTCAATCCAACCCGGAGGTATCGGTCCCTTTGCCTGAGGTGGACGCTACTGTCTTAGGGGGGCAAAGGTTAACGCTCTTGGCTAAGCCTGGGCCCTGGCGAGATATCACCGGACTGATCGGCTATGGTGACCGGCTGTGGTTTGCCAACAGTGTTGCCTTTGAAAACCACAACTCGGCAGACCTCTACAGCTACGCCCTAGCAACAGGGGAGACCCGGTACGAGCAGCACCTGTTTAGTCAGAGCGTTGGGAAACCGCTGTTGTCGGGTGGATTGCTCTACTGGCCCTTTGAAGATCCGCGCTTCTCGGCTGACCTGGGGGAGTATATGGTCACCGATGGCACCGAATGGCAGTGGCACATTTTGCCGACGGGCGAGGCGTTTCACCTCCACACGATGGCTGAGTGGCAACGCGCGCTGGTAGCTGGGACGGGTGCATGGGCCGGACGCATCCAACAGTCTGACGATCAGGGGCAGACCTGGCAGGTGGTTTACGAACACCCCACCCCGCCCCGACAGGTGAGCCGCATCACAGAATTAGCCAGTCTCGGAGACCAGCTTTATATCGGGGTGACGGCCCTACAAGAAGACGGCATCAAGCTGTTGCGAGGAGATCCACCTGAGTTCGTGGCAGGTTGGCCCAAAGGCAAGCGCGTTAGCGATTTAGTGACCTTTAAAGGTTGGCTATACGGTGTGAACCTGAACCTAGATGACAGCGCTGCTGTCTGGCGTACCCAAGCGACCCAGACCGAACAGGTCACCGAGCTGGATGGGTTTCGGATTCGGTCCATCGCGGCGGATGATGACAACCTATGGGCTGTAAATGCTGACAGTACAGGTGGCTTTCTTTGGCACAGTCAGGATGGACTGAATTGGACAGCCGCCCATCGCTTTGAGCAAATGCAACCGCTGGAGGTCACAGTTTACGGCGGGCAGGTTTATGTGGGCGCGACCGATGGAGACGGGGTTGGTGTGTTGCTGGGGCCTGAGCAGGCTGGTACGGCAGTGACGGCTGCCGAGCCTGCACCGCTACGGCCACAGCCCTCGGTATCGCTGCCCTTAGCCGCCGCCTTGGCCGATCTGGACCAAACGGCCAAGGCGGGAGAAACCTATACCGAGGGAAATGCCCAGGATGCGATCGTGAAAGCTTTGCTGCCCTTGGCTAGAATGCACACCCCAGCGGCGGGCGATGCCCTGACCCAGCGGCTGATGCAGCCCTTGCCCCGGTCCACGGCAAAACTGTTTGAAGGTCGGGCCGAAGCCCCTGCGACAGATGTCTGGCAGTTTTACCTACTGTGGGCCATAGGCCTAAATGGCTACGGTCAGGTTCCCCTAGCGCTGGTGACCCGATCTTGGGATAGACCCGAGAATCCTAGAGAAAAGTATTGGCACCCAGCGCCTGCAGCCCTGTGGACTACTGCTCGTCTAGGCCAAGACGACCCGGATACTATCGCAGCTCTGATTGCTCGTTTGCGGTTTGACGATGATCCGTTGTGGTTACGAGGCGATGTAGTGGGTGCGCTCACGACGCTCACCGGCCAGCAATGGGGCTATGACCAAGCAGCCTGGGAACAGTGGTGGCAAGCGGTTGACTGATCTAATCCCAAAGGATCTAAGCTTTAGGCCTCTACCAACGGTCGTCCATGGAGGTAATGCAGAGCACCAAGCACCCTTTATGGGTGGTGGGGCGGTGAGCGGAATTCGGTGGAAAAAAG
>JBCBOC010000333.1:0-5059 GCA_039821475.1 Cyanobacteria bacterium J06632_22
AGTTTTTGGCACCAGATTTTATAGAACAACTGGCCCATCTAGTCCCGTCAGAATATATCTCCAACATTAAACTGGAAGTGACAGAAAGTATCCTGATGGCGGGCGACCAGGCGCGTCAAACCCTACACATCTGTCGGGAAATGGGATTTCATATTAGCTTAGATGACTTTGGGACGGGGTTCTCTAGCTTGAGTTACCTGTCTGATCTAGAAGTTGACAGCATAAAAATTGACCAAGCTTTTGTTCGTAAGATGTTGGCGCATCATCGTACTTTTGTGTTGACGAAGACCATGCTAGCGATGACCCACGATTTGGGAATGGTCTCCATTGCAGAAGGGATAGAGACCGCTGAACAGCAGGATGTCTTAAAATCTCTTGGCTGCCATATTGGACAAGGGTATCTGTACAGCCCTCCCATCAAGCTGTCAGAGGCTCTGACACAACTGACCGATGCCTAAAAGGTGGATCGATAACAGCTCCCTAGTGCAGCGTCAAGACTGAAAAATTGGGTTGAGACTGGCAATCATGCCTAGCGAATAGCATTAGGCCTATAGCGGTGTCCTATAGCGGTGTATGGTCAAAGCGCCCACACTAAACCAGGCTTTAATCCTCTTCCCATACCTCAAAGGTATCCAGGTCAATGGTCTCCGTAGTATCGCTATTGGTCGAGGCGGTTTGTTTTTGGAAACGATTGCGGATATCTTCGACCCGCTGTTGGACAGTGTGACTTGCCTGCTGGGTTTGCCCCTGAAGCTGTTCTGTAATTTCGGGCAGGTGGTCTTGGGTATAGTCCTTGAGCTCCTGGGCCCGCTGTTGAAACTTTTTGCCAAAGCGTTTTGCCCCACTGACCAGGGACTGCCAGTCCTGTTGAGTCTGGCTGTAGTCTGCTCGAACAAACTCTGCGGCTTGGGCGGCTCTCTGATTGAAACCTTCGGTTCTCAGCGGAGCTTGTTCGGCGGCAGCGGCCGACACCATGATCCGCTTCCGTCCAGCGCTGAGAATGTCGCTGGGCTGAAGACCATAGAGGCCATCGCCTGCCGATTGGAGACCTTCTGCCGTGAACAGATACCAAACAATCTCACCGTCTCCGCGGGAGAATTGGAAATCGACAATGTGCCCCGCCTTGTTGCCAGCATCGGTCCAGACCTCTAGGCCAATGGCGGACTGGGCTGCGTCTAGACCCACCTGATTGGCGCCAGCTTGCAGCCTGACCACTAGGCTATCGGTGCCAATACTCTCGATCTGCGGCCAGGCTATTTGTTCTTTTTGTCGTCCGATGAGTCCGGCTTTGCAGACGAGCCCTTCCACGCGACCCTGTTTGATATCCGCCAGTAAAAGGTCTACTGTCCCCACCGTTTCGGTGGTGTCATAGTCGAGTACCATCTGGTCTTGCAGGGATGAATGACGCAGTAGATCGGGGTTCGCGTCGGGTTTAGCAGCGGAGTCAGACATGGGCTAGCAGCTCGTAAGACGGCATACTCGTGTTATAGCAACTCTAGCGCCATCCTTGTCGATGTTTTCAGGATTTGAGGCACAGGTTATCCCCACTGATGGGGCCCATATTTTTACGCTAATGGGCGGGGCGGGGCCACCGCTACTGCTGCTGCACGGCTATCCACAAACCCATGTGATGTGGCACAAGGTCGCCCCGGCCCTGGCGGAGCGGTTTACCGTGGTCTGCACCGACCTGCGGGGCTATGGCGATAGCAGCAAGCCGCCTACCGCGGTTGACCATGAGCCCTATTCTAAGCGGGCCATGGCGCAGGATCAGGTGGTGGTGATGGCGGCGCTGGGGTTTGAGTCGTTTCTGGCGGTGGGCCACGATCGCGGGGCACGGGTGCTGCACCGACTATTGCTGGATTACCCAAAACAGGTTCAGAAGGCGGCGTTATTGGACATTGTGCCGACTCGATACATTTACCAAACCATTACCCAGCAGATGGCTACCATTTACGAGCATTGGTTTTTTCTGATTCAGCCAGATGGGTTGCCAGAGCGCATGATTGGCCACGATCCAGCGGACTATTTGAGCACCAAGCTGCACCGCTGGAGTGCTGACCCAGAGGCTTTTACGCCTGCGGCCATGGCCGAGTACCAGCGCTGTTTTAGCCAACCCGAGACCATTCACGCCACCTGTGAAGACTATCGGGCAGCGGCTACCCTTGATCTGACCCATGATGCGGCAGACTTGGATCAAAAAATTCAATGTCCGCTGTTGGTACTTTGGGGTGCCAAAGGGGCCATGGAGCGACACTACGATGTAATGGCCATTTGGCGAGAACGGGCAACGACCGTGGTGGGGCAGGCGCTACCCTGTGGCCATTTTTTGCCCGAGGAAGCACCTGCGGATACGGTGCAGGCGTTATTGGATTTTTTGGGGTAAACCCAGCCTAGGGTTTGCGACCACAGACCAAGCCATAGCGGATTAATCCGCGCTGAAATCCTGTGGACATTAACCGCAAGGATAAGGCCCCGTCTAGGGTTGTGCCGCCGCTTTGGAGCAGTTTGAAAAGCACGACTGGGTCAAGGGCTGAGCGAATGACGTCATCCCAAAAAGGTTCAACGGCGGTGGACCAGTCTGCTGCTTTGACGTCCTGAAAGCCAATGTCCCAGGCCAATGCTTCGTAGTCGGGGAGGGAAATGACGTAGGGCAGGCAATACACGTCATAAATGGCCTGCAGCTGCTCCTGTTCGCTGCGGGTGAGCGGCCCGGCCAGGGAGTGAGTGGCCCGGTGACACCAGGTGGCCATGAGGAACGTGCCGCCCGGCTTGAGTTGGCGGTAGCATTCCTGCAAAAACTGACGCTTGTCGGGCATATGCTCGCCGCTTTCGAGGGTCCATACCAGGTCAAAGTGATTGTCTGGAAAGGGGGTATGCAGGGCATCGGCTACTCGAAACTCTACGGTGGGTCGAGTCTCGGTTGATTGATCGAGGGGCTGGTGTCGGACCCCGTGCTCCTGGGCGCGGGCGCGGGCCCGTTCAGCTTGGACGGGGCTTAGGGTCAGCCCGGCGGCCCGGGCCTGGAATTTTTGGGCTAAGAACAGTGTCGCGCCGCCAATACCGCAGCCCGCATCCAGAATTGTGTGGGCCGTGGTGACGCCCCCCCAGGTCAGCAGTTCTTCCATGAGGTCGATTTGGGCCTGGTAGCGGTCTTTTCGATGGGTGCCGGTGGGGCCATAGTAGCCATGGTGCATGTGCTCGCCCCAGACTTGTTCCCAGAGCTGGGAAGACGCATCGTAGAACTGACCGATGCGGCGATAGAGGTCGGGCTGAGCGCTAGGGGGCTGGGTCATGGATGGGAAGAGATAGAACAGAATGGGCAGCCTTGAAGGTGCGATCGCACATGCGACGCGCACCGGTGAAATGCGACACTGGGGCCACTACACCTATCTGCACAGGTTACCGCACCCGTCATGACCGTATCCCGCACGATTTGTATCGGTTTTTTAATGCTGATTACCGTGGGCACACTGCTGCTGCTGCTGCCCTTGGCTACGGTGTCGGGGGAGTGGAATAACCCAATTGTGGCGCTCTTTACCGCGACCTCGGCGGTATGTGTGACGGGGCTGATCGTGGTGGATACCGGCAGCTATTTTTCAGCCTTTGGTCAGGGGGTGATTTTACTGCTGATCCAGTTGGGTGGGCTGGGGTACATGACTGCGACCACCTTTTTGCTGCTGGTGCTTGGGCGACGATTGGGCCTGAAGGATCGGCTGGCGATTCAGCAGTCGATGGATACCGCTGAGCTGTCGGGCGTGAAGTCGCTGATCATTTCCATTATTTCCATGACGCTGCTGTTTGAGCTAAGTGGTGCCTTTGCCCTACTGCCGCGATTTTGGCAGGACTATGGTGGGGGCTTTGGCCTTTGGCTAGCGCTGTTTCACAGCATTAGCGCCTTTAACAATGCGGGGTTTAGCCTGTTCTCGGACAGTTTGGTGCAGTATGCCAAAGCCCCCTGGGTTAATGTTGTGATAGCCGCGCTGATCATCATTGGTGGGATCGGTTACCAGGTGATCATGGAGCTATTTTTGTGGCTGCGTCACCGACTGATGGGCGATAAAAAACTGCGGATATTTTCGCTGCACTTCAAAATTGTCACCAGTACCTCCTTGGTCCTGTTGCTGATTGGTACGGTGGTTTTCTTTGCGACGGAGTTTAACAATCCGGCCACGATTCGCAGCTTTTCGGTGGGGGATAAACTGCTGGCCGCTGGGTTTCAGTCGGTGTTGACCCGCACGGCTGGGTTTAACTCTATTGACTTTGGGGCGATGGAAAACAGTTCGCTGTTTATTGCGATCGCACTTATGTTTATCGGTGCGAGTCCTGGCAGTACCGGCGGCGGCATTAAAACCACAACGGTGCGCATTTTGGTGAACTGCACCCGCACGGTGCTGCGGGGCAAGGACGAAGTGCTGTGCTATCAGCGCCAGATTCCCGACTCTCGGGTGCTCAAGGCCGTGGGCGTGGTGGTGGCTTCGGCCTTTACCGTCGTCGTCGTGGTGATTTTGCTATCGCTGACGGACCCCGGCATTCCCTTCATTGACCTGCTGTTCGAAGCCGTCTCGGCCTTTGCCACCGTCGGCCTCTCTACGGGCATCACCGCGGACCTGTCCACCGCAGGACATGCGGTCCTGATTTTGACCATGTATACCGGACGCGTCGGTGTGCTACTGCTGATGTCTGCCCTGCTGGGCGACCCCAGCCCCAGTGTGATTCACTATCCCGAAGAGGATTTGTTGGTGGGTTAGGCACCTGGCGTCACAGTGACGATGCCCCGACGCCAGCTAGGCACTAGGGGACTCACCACTTTGTTGAAGGTACTCCGCATACTGGCGCGGCACCCAATAGAGGAAAACAGCCCACCATACGGCAATTGCCCCAGCGATTGGCACCACCAACCACAGACGATGAAACAGCAGCCAGGCGCCAGTCGGGAGGGCTAGGCCCGTGAGGATGATAGACCAAGGCTGACACCACCAGGGCTTGAGCTGCCATAGGGAGGTGGGCGACGAAGGGGATTCTGGCATGGGGTTAGGTAACGGCAAACGCGATGGGTCCA
>JBCBOC010000280.1:0-5702 GCA_039821475.1 Cyanobacteria bacterium J06632_22
ATTCGACTGCGTCGCGGGGCTCCAGAATAAAGGCTTTCAGCGCTATCAACTGTCCCTAGCAACTCGACGAACGCAATATAGGTTTAGCAGGTGCACTTTACTTGTACTCCATGCGCGGTTACAGCGGCTATAAGTGCGCCACCTATACGCTTGAGGAACATCCTGGTAAGACATCGAGTAAGGTTCCCCACTCGGCGTCAAACGAAACTGCCTCAAACAAACGAGACTGTCCTGCCCGAAGAAATTTGCCAGTTGGCATCAGCCATCACCAGCAAACGCCTTGGCCCCAGGGCACCGAGCCGCTAAGGACAAGAACGAAATACCTCGCTCCTGCATAACCGACTTAGCCAGGGTAACGAATAGCGCCAGTCCTTTAGCACTTTATTGGACAGATTTCGCTGTCCTCACCGGCCCAACCTCAGAGGATGAGATGCTTAGGTATCAACCAACCGCTAGGATGCTAGGGCAACTTCCACCATTTCCTGCAGCTGTCCGTTTTGATACAGCTCAATCATGATGTCCGAACCACCGACAAATTCCCCATTGATATAGACCTGAGGAATCGTAGGCCAGTTTGAATACTCCTTGATGCCCTGGCGGATATCGTAGTCTGCCAGCACGTCAGCCGTCTCAAACGGAGCGCCCAATGTATTCAGAATCTGCACCACATTGTTGGAAAACCCACACTGGGGCATCAGCTTCGTACCCTTCATAAAGACCATAATTTTATGGTCGCTGACCAGGCTATCGATTTTTGCTTTGACTTCTGGCGTCATGGTGCTTATCCGTCACAAACTAGTAAACCCTTAGATTTTAGCGAAAGACATTGCGCACTAAGACATATAGATATTCTTTTACAGCATCGATTAACCGTTGGCCTGTTCAGTCTGCCACTGCTCCGGCGTGTAGGTTTTGAGGGAGAGGGCATGGAGTTCTCCGGAACTCATCACCGTCTGAACACTCTGATACACAAGCTGGTGCTGCTTGACCCGATTAAGGGTGGCAAACTCACCGGCGACAACCGTAGCCTGGTAATGGTCTTGGGTTCCCGTCAAATCTTGCACAGTAATCTGCGCATCAGGTAGCGTTTGCTGTATTAAGCCTTTGAGCTGATCGGGTGCGATCATAATGTTTGAAATACTAGGAGAACGATAGCTGGGTCACTGTGCTTGAGCCACCGAGTAAGGCTACTCCCAAGCAAACATGCTCTGAAATTTGTCACTCGGCTCAACCTTGATGCCAGTCAGCTGCGATCAAAACCGACCCATTGGAGCACGGTGTCAGTCTAGCCTGTTTTGCAGCCGGACAACCCTGACGCAGGCTCGACGGGCACTGATTAAACAAACAGCCTAAAACAGCCGGCTCATAACAACTCAACAAGAAACAGCGCTCTATGCACCTATTCCTCAGTTGCGGTGGGGTAAGGCAGGGTGACAAAGCCAATTTCAAAGAGCTGCTGATAGGCCTGTTGACCGAGTTCCCGGGTTGGATTTTGGCTTTGCAGAATTTGCACTAGTAGCGGGACAGCTAGCTCAGGACGGTTTTGGGCGCGGTAAACCAGGGCCTGCTGATAGGTGGCAGCATCTCGAAGTTGAGCAGCATCCAGAGCCTGCCCACGGGCCTCATCGGCAACCCGAGTATCAACACCGTTGAAAACGGAGACCAGCGTCTGATAATAGCCTGAGAGCTGATTGAGCTGCTCTCGGGCGGTCTGCAAGTTGTCGATAGCCGCGTCCAAGTTTTGGTTGGCAAAATCTTCGTCAGCCGCCTCAATCAGGCTGGCACTGGCAGCAATGCCAATGGGACTATCGGGCTGTCCCAAGGAGCGCAGCGCAGCATCGCTACTGGCATCACTGCCAGGGCTACGAAAGGCACGGCTGACGAAGCCTAGCTCAAACAGCTGCTGGTAAGCCCGCTGACCCAAATCACGGGTAGGGCCTTGACTTTGGACAATTTCTATCAATAGCGGAACGGCCCGCGTTGGAACGCTCTGGGCGCGATAGACCAAGGCCTGTTGATAGCTGGCCTGGTCGCGCATTTGGGCAGCCTCTAGGGCGCGATCGCGTAGGTCGCTAGTGATTTCGGCATCGATACCCGCAAAGGCAGCCGCCAACTCTTGATAACGCAGAGAGGCATTGTTGAGACTTTCGCGAGCAGCCTGAAGTTTACTCGATGCCGTCACATAGTCTTGGGCTGCGATGGCTTGCTCAGCCTCTTGCATGAGGCGATTGCCCTCGACTGTCCCCAGTTCCGCAGCTGCTCTCAGCGTCCCGGAGCGATCGACAGAGGGTTCGATGCGGCTCGTGCTAGTTTGAGCCAGCACGCCAGTGGTGGAACTGGCCAGCGCCAAAACCGATAAACTCAGCACCGCCGTACGGGATAAAAGACGATTTAGATAGAAAACCATAACAATTTTGATAGGCGTGAGGTAAGCAGTGGATGGTTCGGAGTCGGTAAACGTGGGCTAAAGCAAGACGGCTACCGAGATGCTGGGGCTGCTGCTATGGACAGTCGCAGAATCGGGCAGGCTGAGAAACTAGTCCCAATAGCTGTTCCCAATACTCGTTTCGAGTGGCCACGCATCAAGTGCCAACTGTTACCAGGACGGGTATTTCAAACTCAGTAACCGACCGGTTAGGTTCAATTGTTTAGCTACACACGTACGGGGTAGCACCACACAAACCGTAGCTTATTTTGTCACTGACCTTAAGTAGGGTATCAGCCTTGGGGATCGCACTAGCGACCAGATTGTGCCTGTTGATGGACTGGCGCCCCATAAACCAAAGGAGTTGAGTCATGCAAAGTGGTGGAAACCAGCCGGATGGCTACAAAGGCGTACGTCCTGGCCAGGAGGGGGAAATCCTGCAGCGGGGGGGACAGGAACTTCGCTTAGAGAAAGTCTACGACCGTTTCACCACTCGACTGGTCCATCCTGATGCGCTGGCGGCATTGCGATCGCAATGGCAACCTCAAGCCATTCGCCCGGTTGCCCGGGGCCAGCTCATCGAATGGCAGGTCCCAGCCGCTCAACTAGAATCTCGATTGACGGCGGCTCGCACCGCCGACCAGGTGCAGTTTGCCAGCCATGTGTACCATCTTCAGGCCAGCCCACAAACGCTGTTTTACCTGCTAGACCAAATCACTGTGCAGTTCGAACCAGGGGTCAGTGCCGTCCTCGCCGATGAACTGACGGCCCCCTTGGGCCTAGTCCGAGAACGCGCCCTGACCGGCATCGACAGCACCTACATTTTTCGAGTGAGCCAGGCCGCCCAGGAAAACCCCATCAAAATTGCCAATCGCCTCACGCGCGACGCCCGCGTCTTACTGGCTGAACCCAATATTGTGGTTGAAACTGAACCATTACACCGGCCAAAGGATAATCTCTACAGTCGCCAGTGGCACCTCCAACACCGCGGCGGGCAGAGCCTCGTCAGTGGCTCGCACATCCAGGTTGAGCAAGCCTGGGACATTACTCGCGGTAGCCGCTCCGTGGTGGTCGCCGTCACCGATGATGCGTTTGATCTAAACCATCCGGACCTGCAGGGCAGCGGCAAAATTGTGGCACCACGAGACCTAAAGCATCGGGACGGGCTGCCCATGCCCAGTGCCCGATATGAAAACCACGGCACCGCCTGTGCGGGGCTGGCCATTGCCGAGGAAAACGGCAGTGGCGTCGTCGGGGTGGCCCCAGGCTGTAGCCTAATGCCGATCCAAACCACCGGCTTTTTAGACGACGAATCGATTGAGGAACTGTTTAACTGGGCCATTGACCATGGCGCAGCGGTGATCTCCTGTAGTTGGTCGCCGGCAGCCGTATACTTTCCGCTATCGCTGCGGCAGCGCAATGCGGTCACGCGGGCAGCCACCCAAGGTCGCAATGGTAAAGGTTGCGTAGTAGTGTTTTCAGCCGGGAACGCCAACCGCCCCGTCAGCGGCAAGGTAGAGGAATACGGCTGGCCCAGCAACGCACTACGGGGGATGACAGACTGGCTGGGGGGCTTTGCCGTGCATCCCGACGTGGTCACAGTTTCTGCCATCACCAGCCTGAATCGCAAGGCGATCTACAGCAACTGGGGGAACCAGGTCTCTGTGGCGGCTCCGAGCAATAACGCCCCCCCCAGCATGGCCCTGCCAGATGTGGGCAGCGTCGAAACCGGACCGGTGGTGCAAGGCAAGTTTGACGGTCTGGGCATGGTGACTTGCGATCGCACCGGCTCATCCGGCTACGGCAGCGGCGACTACACATACAGCTTTGGCGGCACCTCCAGCGCCTGCCCGGTGGTTGCAGGAGTAGCGGGCTTGATGCTGTCAGCCAATCCCTATCTAGAAGCTTGGGAAGTCAAACAAATCTTGCAGGACACCGCCGACAAAATCACTGATTCAGGCAAAGACCCCCAGCTTGGGGTTGCCTACGGCACCTACAACAACAAAGGGCACTCCCTCTGGTTTGGTTACGGCAAAGTCAATGCCCACGAAGCGGTCAAAGCAGCCCAAGCCCGGCTCCCCAAACGCACCCTCAGCCAGACGATTACGAAGAAAAACAGCATCACCCAGCGCATTCCCGATGCGCCGTCCAGTGGAACCAACAACGGCCAAACCAGCACCGTTAGCATCACCTCCACCGGCCGAGTCCAGGACCTACAGGTCTACGTAGAAGTTGATCACGAATTTCTAGGCGACCTATCCATTACACTGAACACCCCTAGCGGACACCGTGTCCTGCTGCAGGGCCGCACCCTTGGCCAGCAAACTCAGCTACAAAAGACTTACACCCTAACCAACACCCCCGCCCTAAGCCATCTCCTCAACCAACCCGTACATGGCCAGTGGCGTCTCCAAGTGATCGACCATGCCCCAGACAACACAGGACAGCTCAACGAATGGCAACTCACGCTGGGCATTTGAGAGGGCAGTTAAGGAGGCCAAGGGCCCCTCAGCCTCATCGCCGATGACCGTCACCCCGCCTCAGAACATCCCCCGGACCCCAAAAACCGGTATCCGGCCACCCCGCAAAACCGTCGGCACCTTTGCGATAGTCAGCCCCACACAGGCAACACCCTAAAAACAAAAAAATCCCCGCCGGTACTGACGGGGAGACTGAATCGTTTCGAAAAACGTAGTTTCTAAGCGCTACTTTCTAAGCGCTGCTATTGACTCAAGCACGGCTCCCAACAAAAACAATCCAAGAATACTTTGGGTATGGCCACCCAGGGCAGAGAGCCAGCCAGGACTAGTAAGCCAGACCCATACTGCGAGTCGTCTCAGCACCTAGGTAAACCCGAATGCTTAGAAAATCTGTGGGGCAAGCGGTTTCACAACGCTTACAGCCAACGCAATCTTGGGTTCGGGGGGAAGAAGCAATCTGCCCAGCCTTGCACCCATCCCAGGGCACCATTTCTAATACATCTGTGGGGCAAGCGCGAACACATTGGGTGCAGCCAATGCAAGTGTCGTAAATCTTGACCGAGTGAGACATCGAAAGAAGGCTCCAATTATTAAAGGGATTGGCTATAGATAACCCAGCCCGATGACCTACACAGGTACGAAATAAATGCACCAACGGATAAGGCCGTGCCCACCGGCTTATGTAGGTTGGACCATGCAAAAATGACCCAAACGAAATCGAACCGAGCTAGGGTCGGGGTTCTCCAATTACAGGTCAGTCTATCAGCGCGGATTTCTGCAATTTTGTTGGACCTTAG
>JBCBOC010000408.1:0-4511 GCA_039821475.1 Cyanobacteria bacterium J06632_22
AAAAGTGTTCTCCTAAACGGAAATGAGAGTCTTAGAGGGTAGACGGCGCTAGCCGAAACAGCTTTAGGCTATAACAGTTAGTCTAACGGCTGGCAAGCATCAACGGCGTCTACCGTGAACATGATTTACAAAGCCAAATGGATAACGTTCTGGACTTAGAGAGGGCCAGAAATACCCTGCTTCCGAATCATGAGGAAGTGCAGCAGCATGAATACCGCAATCGACCAAGGCAGGACAAAGGTGTGCAGGCTGTAGAAGCGAGTCAAGGTTGCTTGACCGACACTTTCGCCACCGCGAATAAACTCAACCATCAGACCACCGACAACGGGAATGGCACTGGGTACACCCGATACAATCTTCACCGCCCAGTAACCGACTTGGTCCCAAGGCAGGGAGTAGCCCGTCACACCAAAGGAAACAGTGATGACAGCTAGAATAACGCCAGTCACCCAAGTCAACTCACGGGGCTTTTTGAAGCCGCCCGTCAGGTAGACACGGAAGACGTGGAGAATCATCATAAGCACCATCATGCTGGCAGACCAGCGATGGATGGAGCGAATCAGCCAACCGAAGTTGACGTCAGTCATGAGGTACTGAACCGAGCTAAAGGCCTCGGTAACAGTGGGTTTGTAGTAGAACGTCATGGCGAAGCCAGTGGCGAACTGAATGATGAAGCAAGTCAGAGTGATACCACCGAGGCAATAAAAAATATTGACGTGGGGCGGGACATACTTGCTAGAGATGTCATCAGCCAGCGCCTGAATCTCCAGACGCTCGTTAAACCATTGATAGGTTTTAGAGTCGGTAACTTGCTTGGTAAACATGAAGCGAGGATATAACTTTGGTGAGATCTATACCGTTACTAAAAAATGTAACACAGGGCTGAGTAAGGTTCAGCCTGCGATAGTCCCAACGAGCCGTCGTATTTTCCAATGGCCGCGCTAGACGACCACCGAAGATCGGCCGACAAAGGTAAGCCCCTCAAGGCTAACAGCGGACTTATTCGTCAACGCCCACAGCCACAGTTCAGGTCAGAACGTCGCTGCGGCGCCGAAAACGCTAGACTAATATTGTTAATAATCTTTTACAAAGCGAGTGGCGGTTGGAAGATTGACCTGAGGCCCATTGCACTCAGGCCATTGCGCTCAGGATGCTATTCACACCACCACCCACAGTTACACAAAGGCCGCTATCAAGGGCGCTATTCAAGAGGGCGATGTTCAAACGTATCTCCAGCTGGACTTGTCTAAGTCTGCTTGTCTTCAGCCTATGGTTGAGTAACGCGCCTGCTGCTCTGGCTTTGACCGCCCAGCAGCAGTTGGTGATGGAGGCTTGGCGCATCGTTAACCGCGCCTATGTAGACGAGACATTTAACCACCAAAACTGGTGGTTTGCCCGGCAGCAGGCGCTAAAAAAGCCTTTGGATAATTGGGACGATGCCTACGGCGCTATCCAAACGATGCTAGCCGGGCTAGACGATCCTTACACCCGCTTTTTACCCCCAGATCAGTACCAAAGCCTGCAAACCAGCACAGCCGGCGAACTATTGGGTGTCGGTTTACAGATTGCCAAGGAAGAAAGCGGCAGCGTACGCGTCATTGCCCCGATTGAGGGATCTCCAGCGGAGTCGGCTGGGCTCCAGCCCCAGGACCAAATTTGGGCCATCAATACCTTTCCGACCGATGCCATTAGCCTAGACGAGGCAGCCGCCCGGATGCGAGGCCCAGCCGGCACGATCGTTACCCTCACGGTGACACGGCAAGGGAGTGAGCCCTTCGATGTGAATCTCACCCGCCAGAAAATTAGTCTGAACCCCGTTGTCGCTGAACTGCGAACGGTTAACAACGACGCGAATGCGTCGGCTCAGCAGCAGATTGGCTATATTCGCTTGGGCCAGTTTAACGGCAACGCCACTGCAGAACTGGCTACCGCCCTTGAGGACTTTGAGGCCCGGGGCGCAGACGGGTACGTCCTAGATTTGCGTAACAACCCGGGCGGGCTGTTACAGGCCGGCATTGAAATTGCCCAAATGTGGCTAGAGGACAGCACGATCGTCTATACGGTCAACCGTCAGGGCATGTTCGAAAGCTTTGAGGCTCGCAGCGGCGCACTGACAGAGCGGCCCCTGGTGCTGCTTGTCAATGAGGGTACTGCCAGTGCGAGTGAAATTTTGGCTGGCGCATTACAGGACAATGAGCGAGCACAGTTAGTGGGCGAAAAAACCTTTGGAAAAGGGCTGATCCAGTCGCTGTTTGACCTGGACCACGGGGCCGGGATGGCAGTCACTGTAGCCAAATACGAAACCCCAAACCATAGAGACATCAACAAACTGGGAATTCTGCCAGATAAGCAGGTGGCCAGTGGAGCAATGACGCGAAACCAGTTTGGTAGCCGTGACGATGTTCAGTATGTAGCAGCAATCGACTTGTTAACACAAACCCTACAGAACGAGTCACTCGCCTCTGGGCTGTCGTCCGCCGACCCCTCACCGCGAGAGGCACAGTCCACCAGTTAGCGCCCGATCACTTACCCCATGAGGTCTCCCCCGTGCTGCTCAATAAGACGCGAACGTATCACGATCCGCTGCACGGTGCGATTACCCTAGACGGACGAGATCCGGTTGAAGCACTGCTCATTCGTCTGATTGATACGCCAGCGTTTCAGCGCCTGCGCCGAATTCGACAGTTGGGCCCGGCCAGTTTTACCTTTCATGGTGCAGAAAGTTCACGCTTTACCCACTCCTTAGGGGTGATGTCAGTGGCCCGGCAAGCCTTTGATCGCTTGTCAGGCATCTATGCCGAATTGCAGCCCTACCGGGCCGCCGTCCTGGTGGCCGCTCTGATGCATGATGTTGGCCATGGTCCCTACAGTCATACGGCAGAAGAAGTGTTTGGCGGGCACCACGAGCACTGGACTCAGCGAATTTTGACCGAAGATGAAGCGGTGCGATCGCACCTCGATCAGTTCTCCTCAAACCTGCTAACCGAACTGAAGCAAATCTATACCCATCAGCACGAGTTTCCGATTGTCTGGCAACTGGTTTCTAGCCAACTCGACTGCGACCGACTGGACTACCTGATGCGCGACAGCTACTACACCGGCGCATCCTACGGTCAACTAGATCTCGAACGAATTTTGCTCGCCATGGATTACGACGGCGACAGTCGGCAAATGGTTGTGAACCAAAAGGGTCAGGCTGCGGTGGAGCATTACCTGGTAGTGCGTTACCTGATGTACGCCCAGATCTACAACCATCCCAAAAACCTGTCAGCCACCTGGATGATGGAACGGATCTTTGACCGGGCCCGAGCCCTGCTAGCTGCTGGACAACTCGACGCCGACAATGTGGTAACCGCCTGGCTCACCTATCCCGTCAACGACCTCCCCCTAGACCAATACCTGGCCGGAGACGATGTTGTCTTTACCTATCACATTCAACGCTGGCAACAGCACGGGGACAGAACCCTGGCAGATCTGTGTCAGCGCTTCACCCACCGTCGTTTACTCAAAGCCGCAGACGTCACCGATCACAGCCCCCAAACCCAAGCAGCCTTGCTGGTCGAAGCCCAGGCTCAGGCCTACCAACAGGGTCTAGAAGGCACCTGTTACAGCGGTCTACGTCGCATCCAAAGTCGCGGGTACACCCTGTACCAGCGCGGTATCAAACTCATCACAGACCAGGGGACTGTGGAAATGGGCCTGCGTTCGCCGTTGGTGCAGACCCTAACCCAGCCCTATCAGCGCACCTGGTTAATCTATCCCCCAGAGGTCTCGCTACCGTCGTTCGCGGTCGACAACAGCGCCCATGACAGCGCCGACAGTGGTGCCGATATTGACGTCGCCGAACCCGTTCGCTGAGTCTGCGGGGCGCCAGCCTGCGCAACGCTTAGCGTCACAGGCTTTCTGGGCATCACCATAGCTCCTGATGTCACCGTACCGAGGTCATCTGAAGCCCTAACACACCGCTCAGTCGCATCGGAATCAAAAACGCCACCAGAAACAGCGTGTTAGAAACAGCATTGAGCCAAAAACCCGTTGCCACTGACAGGCTGCTATCCAGCACGAACCATACCAACACTGCCACCGTGACACCTAACCACAGCTCCCGAGCCTGCGATATCTCTAGCTGACGGGTCATCCGCACCAGCCCTAGTAGCGTCAGGCTCCAACCTAGGGTAATGGCCCCCACAATGCCCAAACTAAACTGCAAAGTCGGCTCCAAGGCCAAATCTTTAGGCCCATTCATCACCTCCAAGATGGCCATCGCAGGACCACTCGTCACCGTCCAGCCACTGCCCACAAACACAAGCCCAAACAGCCCCACGGCCCAGCACCAAATCACCAACCAAGTCTGCCAAATGCGGGTCATGCTATTGTCTCCAGATCCAGAACGCTACTGTGTTATTCGTCGCGTTGCACGGGGTCATTTTCCATAGCTCGAGTATCAAGCCCAGAATCACAAGGGTTTACCCCACTCAACAACGACATATCGCTCTCGCCACTTTGCTTCT
>JBCBOC010000657.1:0-2895 GCA_039821475.1 Cyanobacteria bacterium J06632_22
CTATCCCCACATGACGGTGGCCGAGAACATGGGCTTCAGCCTGGACCTCAAGGGGGTGCCCAAGGCCGACATTAAAAAGCGCGTCCAGGAGGCAGGGCAACAGCTCGGCATTGAACAACTGTTAGACCGTAAGCCAGGGCAGCTGTCGGGCGGGCAGCGCCAGCGGGTGGCCCTGGGCCGCGCCATTGTCCGCAACCCGGCAGTGTTTTTAATGGACGAGCCCCTGTCCAACCTGGACGCCAAATTGCGGGTGCAGGCCCGTGCCGAACTCAGCCGCTTACACCAAAAGCTGGGCACAACATTTGTCTACGTCACCCACGACCAGGTGGAAGCCATGACCATGGGCACTCGCATTGCGGTCATGAACCAGGGCATTTTGCAACAGATTGACACCCCACAAAATGTCTATGAGCATCCCAACAACATGTTTGTGGCGGGCTTTTTGGGCAGTCCATCGATGAACTTTGCCCCCGCCCAACTGGTGGACAAAGAGGGCGAATTGGTGGTCCAAGCCGCAGGCCTGTCCTTGCCGGTGGCGCCAGAGCGGCAGACCCGCTACCGGGCATACGGCAGCCACAAACTCGTATTGGGGATTCGCCCAGAAGCCATTTACCAGCCGGCCTACGCACCGCCGGGGATTCAGGGTGTCACCGTCACCGCCAAGGTTACCGTGGTCGAGCTGATGGGCCATGAGGTGATTGTCTACTGCAACCTGCCCGACGGAACTGAGTTTGTCGCCCGGATTGATCCACGTTCAAAGCCTGAAAAAGGTGAACAGCTGGAACTGTTGTTAGATGCCAGTCGGCTTCATCTGTTCGATCAGGACACCGAACAGACCCTCTAAAATAGCCGTTACGTTGGCTCAGGTCCGACAGCCCCCTAGACAGCCGCAGCAGCCGTCGACGGTTGCAGGTGCTCAAAGTTGGGAATGCGTCCCAGTAGCTTGACCTCTGCCATACACACGTTATTGACCAGGGCCAAGCCCCGTTCACGCTGCTCGCCCGGCGGCAGGCTATCGAGAATATTGCTAGCAATATTGAGTTTGATCACACTATCTCTCAGCTGTGTCCTAAGCTCGGTAATCAGTTGGGCCTGATCTTCATTCAAGACATCGCGAAACTGTTGGATCTCTGCTTTTAACTCAGAGATCTGCTCCTCTTGCTGGGTACGCGTTCCCTTAACCCGAGACTGACGCTCCAGTTGAGCCTGAACAGTCGCAATCACATCATGCCGGGTAAAGGGCTTAGTCAAATAGTCATCTGCGCCCTTGAGCATGCCCTGCCGAATATCCCCTTTATCTGCCAGCGCGGTCAAAAAGATGAAGGGCGTCAGCGCCGTTTCCGGCTCTTGACGAATCGTTTGGAGCACATCATAACCATCGATTTCAGGCATCATCACATCGCACAAAATCACATCGGGCTGATGTTCAAACACCCCCACAATACCGTTAATGCCATTTTCAGCACTAACGACGGTATAGTCTTCTAACTCCAGCAAATCGACTAAGTTAGCCCGAATTTCGACTTCGTCTTCGATTACTAAAATTTTTGTCATGGTTTGACGTGGTAAATGACCGATTACAACAGTGAACGTATCTACAGAACCGCCACATCCGTTGATGCGCAGTTGCGGCCCCCTGACGCCAACATTTAGGACTTGAGCGCCAGAGCGGTCCTAAGCGGCAAGCGCTAGAGTGCAGATGACAGCAGTGACCTTCTCACCTACCCTCTTGCTGAAAGCACTTTGATAGGCGTGGCCTGCGCTGGATTCTCTCCCCCTTCATAGGACGCAATACCCTCCACTAAGCTCGAAGCCGGAACACACGGAATAGAGATGCTAAAGGTTGTCCCTTCACCCTCGACACTCTCGAAGGTGATCTCTCCCTGATGACACTCAACAGACTTTTTCAAGATGGCTAGGCCCAATCCAGTCCCTGAAATTGTCCCCACGTTGTTGCCACGCACAAAGGATTCAAAAATAGTGGCACGGGCCGATTCAGGG
Organism: Cyanobacteria bacterium J06632_22; assembly: GCA_039821475.1. Taxonomy (GTDB): domain Bacteria; phylum Cyanobacteriota; class Cyanobacteriia; order Phormidesmidales; family Phormidesmidaceae; genus CAWUKV01. The sequence goes on from JBCBOC010000657.1 coordinate 2,002, forward strand.
ATACCAATGCCGTGGTCTTGAACCTGTAGCCGTAGACTGTCAGCCACCTGGTCAAGATGAACCATAATATCTCCGCCCTTGGGGGAGTAGTTGATGGCATTGGACAGCAGATTGCTCAAAATATGCCGCATCAGCTTTCGATCCAGGGAGTGCGCTATATCAGGAAGTTGCGATCGCAACTCTAGCCGATGGGACTCAGTGGTGATCTGCAGCTCCTCAATCAGCTCCTGACAAAATTCATTCAATACCAAGGGTTGAGGATTACAGTCAATTTTTCCCGCCGCTGCTTTATTGATCAACAACACATCATTGAGCAAATCTGTCATGTGTACAGCGGCAACCGCAATTTTTCGCAGATACTTGAATCGCTTCGGGGTATCCCACTGATCGCTGTAATGCTCAAGCAGCTCAGCCGAAGAGAGAATGGTAGTCAGCGGCGTCCTGAACTCATGGGAGGTCATCGAAACAAACCGCGTTTTCATTTCATTGAGTTCTCGCTCCCGCTCCAGAGCCGTACGAATATCACTTTCGGCCCGTTTGCGCTCTGTAATATCTCGAACGATCGCCATCACTTCGTGGGTGGCACTCACTGCGATACGGGCTTCAAAATCAAGCACCGCCGTGTCTGCAGACAACTGAAATTCCATCACCTGCATCTCTTCGGTGCGGAGCGCCGCATCGATACAGTCCTGCATGGCAGCAGCCACCTCAGCCGGAAAGACCTCTGACAGGTGGCTCTGTAGGCACGTCTCTGGCTCAAAGGGTAACGTATGCTGCTTGGGCGTTTTGAAATTGGGCATTGCATAATAGAGCTATGAATTGAGGGTCAGTCGATGCAATGCCCCGATTGTGGCAGCGAACATATTCGTAAAAACGGCAAGAATAAGCAGGGCA
>JBCBOC010000414.1:0-4474 GCA_039821475.1 Cyanobacteria bacterium J06632_22
CCATTGATAACAAACCCAATGTGGCAAATAAGGCCGGCATCGATAATGGCGTGAACAGTTTCGACATCGTAGGTGGCACGGTTTGCCCCACGCTTGATTGTGTTGTGTGGGGTCTTAGGGAATGCTGTCATATTCTCTCCGTTAGTCTGCAGGTCTCTTGCTTGAAGATTGGGTTAGGTCTAGCGTCATTTGATTGGCAGGTTCGAATCCCAGCTGTTTGTAGACAGACTGCCCCATCGGTGCGGCATTCAATATTGCGTGGGTACAGCCAATCTGTTTCAGATGTTCAATGGCCATCGCAGTCAGCTGACGACCTAGACCCTGGCGTCGATAGCCTGTCTCGACGTACACGCCCCATATATAGCCCCGTAGTTTTTGGCTGCGTTTCAGAATGCGAGGATAGAGACCGGCGAACTGTTGGCAACTGACGGATCCAATCAGTCGACCCTCTGGTGCTTCAGCGACAAAGGCTTGGAAGTCTAAATGGGCTCGGGCCGTGGTAATGAAGTCTACGGTTAGAGATTGCCAGTCAGGCTTAATTTGGTCTGCTGGAATGCCAATGTCCTGCCACATTTGACAAAAGTGTTTAGCAATAATGGGGTCTTCTTTGGGGCGGGCAGGTCGAAATTGCATATTATGTTCGCCGAGAGGCTAGGGGTAGTTCCTGGTGCTGAAGTTCTTGAGACCGGAGCCCCTCGACACCATCGCATAGATCTACTACCCCTTCGACTGCGATGACCGATAGGCTGCGATGTTTCACAGGCTAAAGGATAAAATTGGACTGGGTCTAGAGCCAAATTCATGTTTTTAGACCAGTCCAATTTTGAGGTGTATCCGTTGGATCTTGTGCTGACGCTGGATAGTCACATGGAGTCGCCGCTACACCAGCAGGTTTACGGTCAGTTGCGGCAGGCCATCTTGACCGGTCGGCTACAGGCCAACCAGCGCCTGCCGGCAACGCGATCCCTCGCACAGTCCCTGGGGGTTTCTCGGACAACGGTGATCCAGGGGTATGACCAACTCATTAGTGAGGGGTATTTAGAAACGCGTGTGGGGGCGGGGACCTATGTGTGCAGTGAGTTGCCGGAGCTGGCGCTGCAGGTGGAACTGCCAGATATGGCCGCCCCGAAATGGAAAGACATTCGGCTATCGACCTACGCTGAGCGGGTGCAGCAAATACCCCAACGGCGGGTGGCACCCCGATTAGAGATTGATTTTCGCTATGGAACGCCTGCTTTGGATCTCTTTCCCATGGGGCTGTGGCGACAGCTGTTAGCGCGCCAGGTGGCATCGACGGATGTGCTGGGTTACGCGCCGTCGGCCATGGGAGATGAGAGCTTGAGAGGTGCGATCGCAACCCATATTCGTCAGGCGCGGGGTGTGCGCTGTCAGCCAGCACAAATTTTGATCACCGGGGGTAGTCAGCAGGCGTTGGACTTGATTGCCCGTCTCGTACTGCACGTGGGTGACCGTATGGCCTTTGAAGAACCAGGCTACGCGGGAGCTCGCCAGATTTTTACCGCCAGTGGCGCAGAGATTATCCCCATTCCCATCGACGGGGACGGTATTGATCTCGACCGAGTTAAGGCCAGTCATCCTCGTTTGGTCTACGTGACGCCATCTCATCAGTTCCCCACCGGCACCCTGTTGTCTTTGCCACGCCGACTGGCTCTGCTGCAATGGGCGGCAGACAACAGTGCCATGATTATTGAAGATGACTACGACAGTGAATATCGCTATGGCGGGCGTCCGATTCCTGCCCTGCAGGGGCTGGACGGTGGTAGTCGCGTTTTCTACATTGGCACCTTCTCCAAAGTGATGTTTCCAGGACTGCGGATGGGGTATCTCGTTGTGCCTAAACCGCTAATCACGGTTTTTAAAACGGCGAAGTGGTTGGCCGACCGGCAGCCGCCTGCCCTCGACCAACGGGCCCTGTGTGAGTTTATTGAGGCGGGGCATCTAGAACGGCATCTGCGAAAAATGCGCATTTGCTATGCCCGTCGCCGGCAGGCCTTGGTGGACGCTTTAAATCAACAGTTTGGTCAGGCCGTACAGGTGCTGGGCGACCAAGCCGGCCTGCATATTATGGTGCGATGGACCACGCAATTATCTGACGATGAGTTGGTTGCCAAAGCTGCGGCCCATGGCGTTGGGATCTATAGTGCCCGTAGACAGTATCTGAGCCCTGAGCGAACGGGCGAGTTCGTTTTTGGCTATGCCGAACTCGATGAAAGGTCTATCAAAGAAGGGATACGACGTATTGCTGAGGCATTAAAGCCGGCATAAGCAAGGCGGCTGACTGCTGCTGAGGCACACATGATATTGCCAGGGAGGGTAGGAAGGGTCGCAGCGTGGGCGGTCGGAACCGTTAGGATACAGCTGTTATGTTTAGCTTGAGTGTCATGCGTCAGCCCATTTCCCCCGCTGCTGTCGAAGAAACCGTGAAAAAAGCGGCCCAGGCTTGGCGAGATGAAAATGTTGAGGCCTTTACCAGCTTGTTTTCGATGAGTGGTGTCATGATTGCACAGCAGCATCGCTGGGTCGGTAAGGGCAACATTCGCCAAGCCTTCACCGAGTTCTTTTCTCGTAATACTGATGTAAAAATCACCATTCACCAGATCCTCATTCAAGAGAATCACGCTGCGGTGGAGTGGCGCTGGCAGGAACGCAATCGCGAAACCGGGGCAGTGTCTAACGCCGAAGATGCGATTTTGATAGACTTTGACAGTAATGGCCAGATTCTGCGCTGGCGTGAATACATTGACCGCACCCCCTAAACTATGACCGTTGCTACACCGCTGCCATCTAAAAATGCCAAGAAACTAGAGGCCCGTCTGCGGGGGCTCGTGGGTAAGGCCATTCACGACTACAACATGATTGAAGCGGGCGATAAGGTCATGGTTTGCCTGTCTGGGGGCAAAGATTCTTACACCATGCTGTCGCTGCTGATGTCCCTGCAGCGCAGCGCGCCGGTCGATTTTGAACTGTTAGCGGTCAATCTAGACCAGAAACAGCCCGGCTTTCCAGAGCATATTCTGCCAGAGTACTTTGAGGCGGTGGGCGTGCCCTATCGCATTGTGGAGCAGGACACCTACAGTACGGTGATGCGGGTGATTCCTGAGGGAAAGACAATGTGTGGGCTGTGCTCTCGACTGCGGCGGGGCATTCTGTACCGGGTGGCGAGCGAAGAAGGGGCCACTAAAATTGCCTTGGGCCACCACCGCGACGACATTGTCGAAACACTATTCTTAAATATGTTCTATGGTGGCAGGCTCAAGGCGATGCCGCCTAAGCTGCGCACCGACGACGGCCAGCATGTGGTGATTCGCCCCTTGGCCTACTGCCCGGAGGGCGATATTGTTCGATATGCCCGCTATCGAGCGTTTCCCATCATTCCCTGTAATTTATGCGGGTCTCAAGAAAACCTACAGCGGGGCCAAATCAAACAAATGCTAAAAGCCTGGGAAAAGACGCACCCAGGCCGCATGGATAGTCTCTTTCGCAGCGTTCAAAACGTATCGCCGTCACAGCTTGCGGATAGAGACCTATTTGACTTTGAGGGGTTGACGCCTCAGGCTACCGATTTGGCAACGACGGACGAGGCCACCCGCTGACGTCGACGCCATAGCCCCGTCAGACCAAAGGCTAGCAGTGTGCCCCCGACTAAGCCAGGCTCGGGAGTTGAGGCCACACCATCGCCGGATCCGGTATCTGACAGTGCTGCTAACGCCAACTCAGCGACGAACTCGTGAGCTGCCTCCGTGGGGTGGGTTTCATCCCAAAACAGGAACTCATCAGGGTTGCTGCAGATGATGCCGTTGGGCAGATCCGCTAGACAGGGCGTTGTGACGTTAGTGAACCCAAAGTCATCGGGATTGGCGATGGTATTGGCAATTAGGGTGGCAATATCTAGCTCAATCAAGTTGACGTCGGGATACTGCGCCTCAAATACATCCAGCTTTGCTGCGAGAAGTTGATTATGTGCAGCCGACAGCTGGTTCAGCAGTGCAACAAGATCCTGCTCTGGGACAGCTGCATCCAGGATGCGACCAAACGGCGATGACCCAACTGCGGCAATATTCGGCACCAAAATATTCTTCGCGCCGAGCTGAGCCAGCCTAACAATGCTGCCCACCACGTTATCGGTCGCTTCTTCGGGAATGTCTAGCGGTGAACGCCCCGCTGCCACCGTTGGATCCGCAAAAAACTCGGTATAGTCATTGGCCCCAGCCCAAACTGTATACAATCCGGTCGGGTCTACTGGCAGGCCAATACCCACCAAGGCCTCAAAGGCCGCAATCTGATCCTGCAAGCCCGGCAACGATATCACGCCATCATCGCCCACGTTCACATCTGACGATAGCGCTCCGGCAACGGCAAAGTTAATGCCGTCAGCCACCTGTCCGGGATCAGGGGGAAAGGTCAAATCTCCGGCCAATACAGGCGATAATCCCAGCTCCTGCTGAACAATATC
>JBCBOC010000696.1:0-2646 GCA_039821475.1 Cyanobacteria bacterium J06632_22
CCCACGCATCGATCACTGAATTTTAACGTGCCAATTAATACATTTGATTCAACTTGTATCCCTGTAAAGGTAAGACAGGATTCAAAGTCATCGCTTTGAATTCTCATGGTGGTTGAGTGCACCTTTTCGATCTTTCCGGGCTCGCAGGGATGCTTCATTCGATAAGAGCACGAACGATGATCACGACTCCCGTCAACCCTGGCACTCGACACCTCCGCTCCAGGAGTGATGCACCCCACCGCCGCACTCAGAAGCGTACGTGCCCGGCACCGATGCCCACTGTACTGCATGCTATAGAGGTCAGCCCGTGGCTTTTTGAGGGTGAATCCAACCATCCCAGTGAGGAGGCTATCGAGCTACTGGCCGACCACCTTTGGGAACGCAAGCATGCCACGGGGCGACACCTAGTTGTGTATGGCTTACCCGACTACTTCAAACAAAGCGGTCGAGGCAGCGAAGCACTGGGTCCGTTTTTGGACTGTTGGGCCATTGAAGCCTTTAAGCGACATGCCCAAGATCATGCCATGCAAGCTAGATTCGCTAAGGCTAACCGACCGCTTGGGGGGCTGAATGGCTCGCTCGACTATGTTAAATCGTTTATCCCGGGTGGGCGTCGTTTCAGCGAATTGTACGATCTCCGTCGCGGGTTGCGCTATCAGGGAATGTTGTTCCAGCGAGATCTCTCGGCAGCTTGTACGCGATTAGGAGTCGATAAGGCCACCTACCTGGCCAACACCGCGCCCATCGTAGATGTCACCATGGACTCCATTAAGCTGCCACACACTGATGCAGGAACGACGATCAGCATTCTGCACATTGATCAAAACCACGTGGACGGTGGCCGCTCTCGCCTGACCGACCTGCGAGGGCTGCTAGCGCACGTGCGTCAGACTGAGGCGGTCGATGAGCTCACCATTCTGGACCTGTTGGCTCCGCTGAGGAAGCAGGGGACTTTACATGGCTATGAATACAGCACTGATGTTGTTCTTGGACTCCGCCCGGAATATCATCCTTTAGCCGAAGCGTTGTTTACGCTCACTATTCCCGACCCGGCCCAAGCCATCACATTTTTTGTCAACGACCTGTTCGATAGCGTCACTGGGCGATTATCTGGCATTCTGCACGGTGCGGAAACACCACGTCCACAGCCTTCGACGAAGATAGCAAGACGGACAGTAATGAACCGAGCCGTGCTAGCACAGTTAATCGAGTAGGGCGATCAACACGTTCTTCGTCGTCAAGTCTCTCAGGTTCACGCCGTAGGTTCCAGGCACATCATAAACGTTACATATCCCTTCAGCCTGGGCTCACCGTAGCCTCAGATTGTGGGCCTAAGATGGCTATATTTCATTTTGGTCCCACGCTATGTCTCGTAAACTCCTCTGGATGCTCCCCGGTGCCGTTGGGCTGGCCGCTTTGCTCAGTTCAGTCTTGGTACCGTCTGAAGACTATTGGCGCAGTGAGCTGTCGCAGCTACAGGTTGTGGCCCAAACCCAGATGCTCTCCAGCAACTTGACTGAAATGTCTTTGGATCGTCTGGAGGAAATTTTGGTAAGCGAGGTGCCTGACCTGCAAGGCAGTGGTGGCCAGTGGCAAGCGGAGCTCAATGGCCGATCGGTCATTGTGTTGGCCGATCCAACGAATAATCGAATGCGGATCGTTGTGCCTGTGGTGGCCACGAGCGCATTATCAGAAGAACAGATTCAGGCCATGCTAGTGGCGAATTTTCATTCTGCGCTGGATGCCCGCTATGCGGTCAGTAACGGTGCAGTTGTGGCTGTGTTTGTGCACCCCCTGTCAACCTTGCAGGAAACAGATTTGCGGTCAGGGCTGCACCAAGTGGTTAACTTAGCCGAGACCTTTGGCAGCAGCTATTCGAGTGGGGGCTTGGGCTTCTTACCCAATGGACAACGCCGCGAGGCACCCGCTGTACCCGAGGGTAGCATTGGCATTTAAATCCGACTGACATCGCTATGCCGTAGTTTAGATGTAAACAGCCTAGGGGTGAGCAGCCTAGGGGTGCACATAAAGGAACGGCAAAGGAACGGCAATGGATGCGATCGCAGCGCTGGGCCCACTGATCGAAGTGGTGATCTTCTGCCTGGCTGGGTTTGTCTGGTTACGGGGGCGGTCTCAGCCCTATTCCGTATCGGCGGCCTTGGCTCTGGGCATTACCACTGGCTTAGGTTTGCTGTCCTTGGTACTGCAGGTATCGTTTTTGCTGGGCTGGCCAGTCGCCGCGGTAGGACTCGAAGCTGTAAGTTTGGTGGGACTAGGATGGCTTAACCGACACCACTGGAACCATCTCTCCGATCTAGGACAGCGGCTGGTACAACTCTGGCGCAGGTATCCGCTGGCACTGTCAGTCTTTGGCGTGGGGCTGGGCTACCTGTTTTTACAAGCGTACCTATTGCCGCCCAGTAGCTGGGATGCGTTAGTCTACCACCTACCCCGCGTGCTGGTGTGGGAACAGAATCATAGTCTCTTTTTACGAGACTACAGTTTGCCCCATCAGGCCGTGTTTCCAGTGGGGTCAGATATTCTCTTTCATTTATTTTTACGGTTTCATCTGGACTATGGCTTAGGTGTCTTTAGCTGGCTATTTTACGGGGTCATTATCTGTGGGACCTATGCGATTGCACGCCC
>JBCBOC010000491.1:0-3857 GCA_039821475.1 Cyanobacteria bacterium J06632_22
GATCGCCAATACCCAACCGTCCCGTGCCCGCCGGCATTGGTTAATGATCAGCCTCTGCACCAATCTCGGTGTCCTAGGCGTCTTTAAATACTTCAACTTCTTTGCCGACTCAGCCACGCACTTTCTCGGCTGGCTAGGGCTGCCAGCGAACGGTGTCACCCTGAGCTTAGTGCTCCCGGTCGGCATTAGCTTTTATACCTTTCAGACCCTGAGCTATACCCTGGATGTCTATTTCGGTAAGCTCGAACCCGAGCGTAGCCTACTGAATCTGGCCTGCTTTATTGCGTTTTTTCCCCAGCTCGTCGCCGGTCCCATTGTCCGAGCTATAGATTTCCTGCCGCAGCTCCAGACCCCCCGTCGTTTTCGTCAAGTTGATGTTCGCGCTTGCCTCATCCTTTTTTTGGTGGGATTTTTCAAAAAGGCCTGCGTGTCAGATAACTTGGCTCCGTTAGTTGATACTTATTTTTCTGCGCCGCAAGATTACACGGCCCTGAGCGCCTGGATTGGCGTTCTATCTTACGCCATTCAGATCTATTGCGACTTTTCAGGCTATTCAGACATGGCGATTGCCGTCGCCGGTCTACTGGGGTACGAACTGTGCCTCAACTTTGATGCCCCCTACTTTGCCAGCAGTATCACGGCCTTTTGGCGGCGCTGGCATATCAGTCTGTCCACTTGGCTCAAGGACTATCTTTACATCCCCTTGGGTGGCAATCGAGGCGGTGGCCTCCTGACCTATCGCAACCTGCTGCTCACGATGCTACTGGGTGGGCTTTGGCACGGTGCCGCCTGGACCTTTGTCTTTTGGGGAGGCCTCCATGGCGCTGCACTGGTTGTCCACCGAGAGTGGGCCAGACGCATTAGCCCCTACCGCCTGCTATCGCAGACAGCGGGCGTCTGGGGTATCGCCCTAACGTTTTATTGGGTTTGCTTTACCTGGATTTTCTTCAGGGCTGATAGCTTTACAACGGCACTAACCGTTGTCCAGGGCTTCGTCCTACTGCAGTCTCCGGGCACCCAGCAACTCCCGGTTGCCTTACTCGGCGCATTCGGCATTCTCGCAGTGCTTCACTGGGGATTTGCCAATCCACAATGGAAACAGCAACTGCTGCGCTTACCTGGACAGCTCTTTGCCACAGGCTACGGTTTTGCTACAGCGGCCTTGTTAACGCTGATGCCGACAGGTTATGTCCCCTTCATCTACTTTCAGTTCTAGTCCCGTCCCAACAAGCAGATGGGGTCGTGCAACTTTAAAGCGCCCCTGATGAGTTTCCCTAAACACCGTCAAGTAAACACCGTCAAGTAGGTCCAAATCTTTGTAGACGGCGTCTAAGTTCCCGGCAACGCACGTCGCGACGGCTATGACAGAAACCCGTTTCGTTGGGACAAGGCGACCGCCATCGGGTTGTGTCGTAAGCGGGGTAGCCGTACTCGGGGTCCAAACCGATCGAGCGCTAGCTATCGCCGTCGCGACAAAGGCGACTATTGTTGTTTGGCACGACAGCGGCCACTTATCGATCTCGCCACATACATTTGTGCGCGGTTGCGGGCCACTAGGCGCCAATACCCAGGGTTTCACAGCCAGAACTGTCCTAATCAAAGTGGCGAGCGCCATAGCTTGCTTTTGCCGAGTTGCCCAGCATAGTGCTTGACACTGGAGCCCTTGACGCCAGATCCCCTCGACTGCCGTAGCAGGCTTAAGCGATTCGGCTGAGGTTCAGATCATTTTTCGCCCCTGGGGAGTTGCGGATCTCATCGCCATCGGGCAATTGCTAGGATCATCTATAGCTGCAATGGTCGTCGCCATGTCGGTCGTTTTGGGAGTTTCTTTTTCTCCCCGTCACGGTCACGCGTGAACACCGAATCCTGTCCCATCGGCAAGGCTAAAGCGACCTGACCCTCAGATCTTTGACAACCATAGAAACTTGATAGAGGAGAGCTTGTTCATTCAACCGCACTTGATAAACATCAAACCCACCTCGGCTAAAGACCGGGTATGCTAAGCGCGTGGCCTCTACCAAGCTGCTCTTTTCGCATGACAACCGACTGTGATTCCTCCTTCCCAGCGCCCCTCTAGGCGGGCTATGCTACGCCGGTCCATCTCTTCCACCTATCGCCAGCAAGCGCCGCTGCAAAGGATTTCGCGTACGATTTCCCCGATCGCGTTTGTACGGTTTCTCATGTGCCTGACCCCGGCCACCATCCGCGCCGTGATACAAGGCACCTTTCAACAACGGCTGCCTAGCTTAGCCTCGGAGATGGCCTACAATGCCATGCTGGGACTGTTCCCCGGAATGCTAACGCTGCTGACTGCCATCGGCCTGTTTGCCCCCCTCAAGAATACCTTTCTGAATCTGGCGGCCGAACTACGAGAGATTGCACCGGAAGCCGTTTTTACCCTGATCCAGAATTTTTCCAGCGAAGTGGTTGAGGGACAAAATCGCAGCCTGTTTTCCCTGAGCTTTTTTATTGCCCTGTGGGCTGCATCAGGCGCCATGAGTGCCGCCATGCGAGCCCTCGATCAAATCCATCAAATCCCGTTGCCACAGCGTCGCCCATTTTGGAAAGCACGGCTGATTTCTATCGCTCTGACTGTCGGGACAATTTTGCTGCTAATGACGGCATCGTACCTAATTTTTATCAGCGATCTGGTGATTCGACTGCTGGCAACCCGCAGCGGAGACACCATTGGCACCTGGGTGCTGGGTACCTGGCGACTGTTTAGCTGGCCCTTAGCCCTTGGCATTGTGGCATCGGCCTTTGCCTTCGTTTATCGATTTGGGCCGAGTCAGTGGACGCGGGGCAAACCCTTGCTACCGGGCGCTATTTTGGCAGCACTGACCTGGGCGCTACTCTCCACCTCATTCCGGCTTTATGTCAGCCACTTTGGTAACTACAACAAGGTCTATGGCGCGGTAGGGACCGTGATTATCCTGCTGCTCTGGCTGTTTTTAACCTCACTGGTCATGCTTATCGGCGACCAGCTCAACGTCACGGTGGGAATGGTGCAGCTCAATCAATACCCGCCCAACCAATATCCGCCCGATCGGAGCCGATTTACCCCCTCGCCCCCGTCATCTCCGACCACCGGCAGCAGGGATCCGCTGCCTAGCCTAGATAAGTCCACCATCAAACGGCCATACCCGCCCCATGATTAGGGCAAGCAGCAGACAGCTCAAAAGAACCGCCCGCCTGATAGCCTACACCGCCATCAATGACAGGCCAGCGGTTTTAGCTAGCGCTGAAAACTATACCGGCACCTGAACGCCCTGCCGCAGTTGCTCAACCCAATCTCTTAAGTTAAATGCATTGAGCCGATAGCTCAGCGGATGGGCTACTAAACGGGCAGTGCTCTGGTATAGCGTCTCCAGCTCCACCAGATTATTTTGCTTGAGCGTCCGTCCGCTGGACACTAAGTCAACGATCGCTTCAGACATGCCGGTAATCGGCCCCAACTCCACAGAACCATAGAGCGGCACAATTTCCACCGGTAAGTCGAGGTTCTGAAAATACGCCTGGGCAGACTTCACAAACTTAGAGGCCACACGACAGTGCGGCGGCAAATCTAGTGCTGAGCGATAGGCACTGCTTCCCTGCACCGCCACCGATAGCCGACAGCCACCAAACTGCAAATCTGCCAAATTGGCAACCTGGGGCTGCTTTTCTTGCAAGACGTCATAGCCCACAATCCCCAGCTGAGCCTGGCCGTATTCAACATAGACCGGTACATCCCAGGCGCGGACCAACAGCGCTCGAGCCTGGCCCGTCGGATCAACGACCTGCAATTGACGGTTACCCTCGGCCTGGAAGGCACTAAAGTCAAGACCCACAGACTGGAGCAGTCGCAGACTGTCAGA
>JBCBOC010000824.1:0-1579 GCA_039821475.1 Cyanobacteria bacterium J06632_22
TGGCTAAGTCCTTTGGCTTCTGTTGGGGGGTAGAGCGGGCCGTCGCCATGGCCTATGAAGCTCGGCAACACTTCCCCAACGAGCGAATTTGGATTACCAACGAGATTATTCATAATCCAGGCGTAAACCAGCGCATTCAGGACATGGATGTGCAGTTTGTCCCGGTCATCGACGGGACTAAGGATTTTTCTGGCGTGGCAGCTGGGGATGTTGTCATTTTGCCGGCCTTTGGCGCTAGCGTTCAAGAAATGCAGCTGCTCAACGACCGAGGATGCACCATTGTTGACACCACCTGTCCCTGGGTTTCCAAGGTCTGGAATACCGTCGAAAAGCACAAAAAAAAGTCTTTTACCTCCATTATTCACGGTAAGTACAAGCACGAAGAAACCGTCGCGACTAGTTCCTTTGCCGGGACTTATCTCATCGTGCTCAATCTAGACGAAGCCCAGTATGTTGCCGACTATATCCTTAACGGCGGTGACCGTAATGCTTTCCTGGACAAGTTCAAAAACGCCCACTCCGAAGGCTTTGACCCTGATGCTCATCTAACCGGTGTCGGTATCGCGAACCAGACCACTATGCTCAAGGGGGAAACAGAGCAAATCGGCAAGCTCTTTGAGCGCACCATGCTCAAGAAGTATGGCCCCCAAGCCATCAACGAGCATTTCTGGAGCTTTAACACCATCTGTGATGCCACCCAGGAACGGCAAGATGCCATGTTTGAATTGGTGGACGAGTCGGTCGACCTGATGGTGGTCATCGGGGGCTTTAACTCATCGAATACCACCCATTTACAGGAAATTGCCATAGAGCGGGGGCTAGCGTCTTACCACATCGATGATCCAGAGCGCATTGGCCCTGGTAATCAGCTAGTGCACAAGCCCCTGCACCAGGACCCCATCACCCAAACAGACTGGCTCCCGCCTGGTCCTCTCGTCATTGGCATTACCTCTGGCGCATCTACCCCAGATAAGGCCGTTGCTGAAGTGATTGAGCGACTGTTTGCGATTCAGGCTACGCAGCCGGTTGCAGTCTAAGCCTTGGTGGACATTCGCCGATGGCGTCAGCTCCATTGCTGCCCAAAAGGCGCGTTGATAGGGGTGTGCTCGCCTCAAAAGGTGACGCTTACGGCGTGAGTCGAGTTGCGAGGGCCAGTTTCTGGGGTGCTAAAGGGCTTTTTCCTCCGGCGTCGCAGCCTTTCCCGGCGAATCTGGTGGTCCTATAGCGGCGGTCATCAGCGCAAGCTGCGTGACCTTACGGGCTAATAGGAATTTTTCTCAGCAATACTCGCCTATAGATTGAAGCTGGACGATCTGGTTGGTATGGCCTCAACTATCTCTAGACTGGTGTCTCGGAGCTAATATTGCAGGTTGCCGTCTGAGGATTGGCCGTAGCAACGTGGCCGCCATAGTAAAGCGCGTCACGGTTAGGACGGGCTTATATCCTCTGTAAAATCAGCCGTTCGACCGAGAGGAATCACAATTTATTCCTACTTGTAGCTGACGATACAAAATATGGAGTATGACAGATGTTCTTAGTTAGGAACTGGCTTTTTGAGCCACTTTCCCTTAAATTTACA
>JBCBOC010000536.1:0-3575 GCA_039821475.1 Cyanobacteria bacterium J06632_22
AACTCTTTAGCAGACCGAGCACTGGCTATGTCAATGACGCCAGGTTGAGAAACCAGCAGTACGCCGTTCAGCATTTTACCCAGAACGGCTGCATCGGCTGCTCCAGCTAGAGCCGGGGCGACAACGATAACAAAATCGTATTGTTGTCGGGCATCGGCGATGAGCTTTACCATCCGATCAGATTCGAGCAGGGCCACGGGGTTAGGGGGAAGGACACCGCTGCTTAAGACGTCGAGCTGAGGCGTCATGACAGTTGTGACGCTATCGCCGATCTCTGCCTGGTTCGCTAAGACATGGCTCAGACCGATTTGGTTGATTAAGCCCCAGAGGTGGTGTTGACCAGGGGTGCGGAGGTCAGCATCAATGAGTAGTACTCGCTCGCCCGACTGGCTGATGGTGGCAGCCAGGTTCGCGGCAACGGCATGTCGGCCTTCTCCGGTGACCGCACTGGTGATGACGACGCTTTGGATATCTTCTGTAGTCAGAAACTTGAGATTGGCCTGCAGCATCTGATAGGTCTGTCCCGTTTGGCTGCGAGGGTAGTCACGGGCAGGGACCCGCGACTGCCCATCTTGGGGGCGTATGTCTTGGGGGCGTGTGTCTTGGGGGCGTGTGTTTCCGGAACGCTCGGCTCTGGGGCGCTCGACTCTGGGGCGCTCGACTCTGGGGCGTCCGTTCCCTGTTCGTCCGGCTACGATCGGACTGACCCTGAAGGGAGATTTCTCTTGGTTGGGCTGTTGGGGGACAATGGCGAGCAAGGTGTAGTCAAAAATTCCTCTGACATCCTTAACGGTTTTGAGGGAGCGGTCAAAAATGTCAATTGCAAATGCGGTGGCTACTCCCAGCAGGCTGCCAGTAAACAATCCGGCCGCGAGAAAGAGTTTGCTACTCGGACCACTGGACCCGGTGGGAACCTCGGCGGGAGAGATGATGCGAGCATTGCCAATATTTTGATTTTCAATAATCTGCACTTCCTGCAAGCGGGTGAGTAGTGCCTCGTAGGTCGTTTGAGTGGCCTGTAGTTTACGCTGTAGGTCTCGTTCAACCTGTTCTAGGCGCGGCAAGTCACTGCTGCGCAACTGATACTGTGCTCTGTCTGCATTCAATATTTCGAGTTGATTAAACAGCCCTAGCTGGGAGGATTCGACGTTAGCCAGTTCCGCTACCAGTGCAGCTTGTAGATCGCTGATCTGAATCTGTTCAGGTGTGACGTTGAACGGTCGATTGGCCGTCGCCCGGACTCTGTAATCTAACAGCGTTTCGAGTTCAGCAACGCGAGATTTGAGGAGTTGAACAGTGGGATGATTGTCAAAATAAAATGCCTGCTGCTGGGCTAGCTCAGCCTGCGTATTTTGGAGTTGGGTTAGGGCGGTGCGAACGCCCTCGGATTGGCTGAGATTGACCAGGGTGATCGCCGTTTCGGTATCCATCCCAATCTGGCTAAGTAAGTTTTGACGGCGAGCCTCTAGTTCTGAAATTTGGGCTTCGACCTGGGTGATTTGATTGTTGAGCCCCGACAGGCTACTGACCACTGCCTGGGACTCCTGTTGTAGGGAGACAATACGGTTAGTTTCTTTGAAGCGACGCAGTTCTGCATCTGCTGATAGGGCAGCAGCCTCCACCTTGGGCAGCTGTTCTGCAATAAACTCTCGGGCTAGTGCAGCCTCTTTTTGATTAGTTTCTTGGTTATTTTGCAGATAGATTTGCGTTATTGTATTGACGATCTTGGCGGCTGTTTCCGGATTCTCAGAGATATAACTTACTCGAATGATATCTGTGCCAGGAATCCCCTTCACTGATAAACCCTGGGCAAGGGTTCCCGGGCTGAGAGAGTCTCCTGATTCGTTTTCGAGTGCCAGTTGCTGAATCGTCTCTTCTAGAAACGGCAGTGACTTCAGAATAGCTGCCTGGGTGTCGAGGGGATTGTTCAAGGCACTGAGGGTTTCGAGCTGACCCAGACCTTCTGCCAGGCCGGTCAGCTGGCTGGTGCGATTACTTCTAAACAGCAGCTCACTTTTTGCTTCATAGATGGGTTTCTGGGTCATTGAAAACCCGACGGATGTTGCCATGACGCCACTGAACACCACTAGGGCAGGCAACCATCTCCGCTTCAGCACAAGCCAAATTTTACCGAAGTCGGGTTCTACTGTAATTTCCCTAAATTCCATTGCGCTAAGGGGCGTAGGACGGCACGAATAACGCTAAAGAGGACCTATGGCAACGACCACAACCGTCAAATTCACCGAAGATAAATCAATCAAAACAAATTAATTGAACTATCGGTTGGGCGGTTAGGAAGACTGAGTAAGTCAGTGCACGCTATACTTTTCGGTACTTTGTCCAGGACCAGTTAATTATTCCCTTCGCGGGGGGTGATGCTACCGCCGAGACTCAACCCACGGGCTGGCTTCCGCCATATTGCTGATGTCTGATGGGGACTTAAAGCTGAGGAGACTCAAAGCTGAGAGGACTCAAAGCTGAGAGGACTCAAAGCTGAAAGGACGGATGTTGAAAGGTATAGCCAGTATTTCTAATCTTTGCATTAGAGGCACGGACGTTATAGGCCCGGTTGCTGGGCTGGCTGGCATCCCAACTGACGGGAGCTAGACCGTAACGACGGCAGACACGGCTGATCAGTTCTCTTACGGTTGGAATTTCGTCCTGAACGATGTTATACAGGCCCGAGAGCTGAGATTGTCTGGACCAGTCAATGGCGCCGACAATGTCGTCCCGGTGGACCCAGTTACTGTACGCCTGTCCTTGGCCAGGACGGGTGCGGCCTGCCATGCGGCTGTAAATGCGCTCTAGGGTTCGCCCAGGACCATAGATGCCGCCGAGCCTTAGGATGCAGACCTGCCGTTGGGCAGTGGCCGTGCTGAGCAATGTCTGTTCGGTTTGGGCAATGACCTGGCCATTGGGGGTGGTTGGGGCGACTGGGGTGGTCTCGGTGACCCATGCGCCTTGATGTTGACCGTAAACCGAGCAGGTGCTGGTGTAAATGAGCTGGCGCACTTGGGTTTGGGGCAAGACCTCGGCTAGGGTGCGGGCGGTGTGCAGGTAAGTTTCAGCATAGCTGGCTTTGCCCTTTGATCCGACGCACAGTAGGACGGTGGATTGGTTTTCCAAAAGGGCCTGTAGGCGGTCTGCTTCGTCGCCTCGGACGACGGCAACCTGGGTTGCGATCGCACGCAATTCTTCGACCCGTTCTGCCCGTGTCGTTGTGGCTAGGACGCTCAGGCCCTGGGCCTGCCAGCACTGGGCAACGGCGCTGCCAACATAGCCGCAGCCAATAATGGCGACGCCATTTTCGCTGGCGGACGGCGTTAAGGGCGAGCTACTCATCGCTGCCTCCCTGAATGCCAAAGTAGGTGAGGACCAGCGGCTCTGGACCCGTGTTTTGAACTTCGTGGGTTTCTCCGGGGGCTACGGCAATACAGATGCCCGGTGTTAGGGGATGGGCTTGGCCATTGATGTGCATGGTGCCCTGCCCCGACTGCACCAGAAAAACCTCATGCATATCGCTATGGGCATGGGCCGCGGCCACCTGGCCCGGTGCAAAGCTGGCCTGGGCAAAC
>JBCBOC010000347.1:0-4927 GCA_039821475.1 Cyanobacteria bacterium J06632_22
CAGAACGATGGTATGAATGTTATTTTGAACGCAAAATAATTTTGCATTCAAAATAACATTCATACCATCGTTCTGTAGTTTGGCTAACATTGGGAGCTAAAAAAATCGAAATGTTTCGACAATTGCCTCTGTGACCCATATCTGCTCAATGCTGAGGCAATACAAAGGTCTATTGCAAAAGTCTACTGTTGTGTTGCGCGGTGGAGCGCCTTCTCGTTGCGGACTAACTTTGAGCCAAGTCCCGAATTAGAGATAGCCTGGAACGGATGTAGTCGCTGAGGGAGCCCGCATGGGCCGGGTCAAATCCACGCTCCTCGGCGAGTTGACTCATCAGCCACTCCACCAAGTGACTGTCGTCTAGGGTCAACAGTACGCTGCTATGGCTGGCTTCGACCACTGACCAGAGTTGGCGGAGTAGGGTAGGGTCCATAAAACCTTAATATTTTCTTTATGTTTACCATTATTCTTCAAGTCGTTCTACCGTTGTGGCGTGAATTTTTGGTGTGAATTATCCTGTGTCGGCTTCTGCTTCAGTTCGAGCCTCGACCTCGAAACGACTGCTGGCTGTTAGTAATGGCCATGGCGAAGACGTCATCGCCGTAAAAATTTTGCAGGCCTTGCGGCGTCGGGTTCCGGGCATGCTGCTCGCGGGTATGCCCCTCGTGGGCACCGGGGAGCGCTATGTCAAGCAGGGATTCGATATTGTGGGACCGGTTCAGGCGATGCCGTCCGGTGGATTTATCTATATGGACGGCCGGGAGCTGTTGCGAGACCTGCGGGGAGGGCTTTTGGGGCTGACTTGGGCGCAGATCCGGGCGATGCGGCGTTGGGCGCAGTCTGAGGATGCAGGAGCCGTGAGTACAGTGCTGGCAGTGGGCGATATTGTGCCGCTGTTGTTCGGGTGGTTGAGTGGGCTCCATTACAGTTTTGTGGGGACGGCAAAATCGGACTATTACTTGCGCGATGAGGTCGCTACCTACAAGTTGGGGCGTATGCAGGCGGCGGGTCGGCGGGCTACGGCCTACGAGCCCTGGGAGCGTGGCCTGATGCGGCGGCCTAACTGTTGGGGGGCCTTTCCGCGCGATCGCTTGACGACGGAGGAGCTGCGGGCGCGGGGGGTACTGGCGGTGGACGCGGGTAATCCGATGATGGATGGATTTGATATTCCCGGCTTATCCGCTGTCCTGGCGACCGCGGAACCCCTTTCTCTGGTGCTGCTGCCCGGATCGCGGACGCCGGAGGCCTATCGCAATTGGCAACAGATCGTGGCTGGGTTAACCAGCGTGATAGCTCATTACCCGACGGTGGAATTGACGGTGGCGGCGGCCCCAGCCCTGGACTACGGCATGCTAGGGGAGGCCCTCACGGCCACGGGGTGGACCGCGGTGGCGGCGGACGAGTATCAGCAGGGGGCGGCTCGTCTCAAGATAGGGGCTGCGTTTGTGGCGATGGCGCAGCGGGCGGCGGGTGCGATCGCAATGGCTGGCACCGCCACGGAACAGTTTGTGGGGCTTGGTAAACCGGCCATTATCTTGCCTGGCGGCGGGCCACAGTTTACCCCCGCCTTTGCCCGGGCTCAGACGCGGCTGCTAGGGCCCTCGGTGACGCTCGTCGAGGAGCCCGACCTGGTCGGGCCAGCCCTCGCTAAAATCTTCGACCATCCGCAACAGCGGCAGCTGATCTACGAGAACGGTCGCCGTCGCATGGGCGACCCCGGTGCAGGGGAGCGCATTGCCGCCCAGGTTCTAAAATGGTTGGAGGCTTGGCAGACGAGCCCTGACGACACCCTAGTCCCGTAGTACGTAGCCCACGCCTCTGACCGTCTGGATCAGGCGCTGTTCGCCTTCGGCCTCTAGCTTGAGCCGCAGATAGCGGATGTAGACCTCGATAATATTGGAATCGCCCATAAAGTCGTAGCCCCAAACCTCTTCTAAGATCTGGTCACGGGTGAGCACCTGGCGGGGATGGGCAATCAGGTAGTCCAGCAGGTCAAACTCCTTAGCCGTCAGCTCGATGCCCCGATCGCCTCGAAAAACCTCGCGAGTTTTGCGGTTAAGCGTCAGCGTATCAAACTGCAGCATTTCAGCATCTTGGGGATCGTTGCGGCGCAGGTGGGCGCGCACACGGGCCAAGAGTTCCTCAATGCTGAAGGGCTTGATGACGTAATCGTCAGCGCCGGCGTCTAATCCGGCCACCCGATCGGCCACGTCGTCCTTGGCGGTCATCATGACGATGGGCATCTTGGCGCCAGTGGAGCGCAGGCGACGGCAAACTTCGACGCCGGATAGCCCGGGCATCATCCAGTCCAATAGCACTAAGTCGGGCTCGCTATCGCGGGCCGCCATTAGCCCCGATAGGCCATCGTTGGCGACGGTAACCTTGTAACCTTCGTAGTTCAGTTCCATTTCTACGAACTTGGCCAGCTTCTCCTCGTCTTCGACGACCAGTATTTTAGCGGCGGGTTGTTCGGTAGTGGACATGGGATCTCCTTTGTAGGGTGAGGCGGTGGGGAGTTTGGGGCGTTGCGCTGGGTTAGGTTAGGCCATGAGGTGCGGTGCGTTTCTACCCACTGTCCCACCTATGCCGGGAGGCTCACGGTAAAGGTGCTGCCTTCCCCCAGCTTAGACGTCACGGCTAGCTTACCGTGCATGCCTTCTACGAGTGTTTTGACAATAGACAGCCCTAAGCCGGTACCGCCCGTAGACCGGCAGCGATCTTCGTCGACACGGTAAAACGCTTCAAAGATTTTATTCACATCTTTGTCTGGAATGCCGCGCCCCCGATCCTGTACGTCGATGTGCGCCCACTCGCCGCGCTGGCGTAGGCGGACGAAAATGGGCTGATCGGGGTCAGAATACTTGGTGGCGTTGTCCAGCAGATTGATGAGTACTTGTTTGAGGCGGTTGCGGTCGGCGCGGGCTTCAACATAGGGCGCTGCGATATCGGTTTCGATGTGGCGCTGACGATAACAGGCCAGGTTGGCCACCTCAAGTACGGTGTCCTTGAGCATGACGGGCTCTAGATTAAAGCGCAGGTGCCCCCCGTCGGCCCGGGCTAAATCGAGCAGGTCTTGCAGCATCCGAATGGTGCGGTCGGCCTCGGCAGAGGCAATTTCTAGACCTTCCCGCTGGGGCTCGGTCAGGTTGTGGCCTCGGCGCAGCGTGCTTTGCAGGTAACCTTGCACCAGGGTCAGCGGTGTTCGCAGCTCGTGGGAGACATCCCCCACAAATCGACGTTGTTGTTCCCACGCGTCAGAGAGGCGAGAGAGCATGCGATCGCAGGCCATCGCTAGCTCCCGGACCTCGGTTGGGGCCTTGTCTAGCTCCAAATGACTACTGGACAAGGTTTCTGCAGAAACGTTTGCGGCCAACTGGTTCAGCTTGCGAATGGGGGAAAGGGACTGACGCACGTAGATGCCGATCAGTACAGCGGCTAGGCTAACCACTAGCAGACTTGAAACCACCAGTGTCCGTTCAACCTGCTGAAAGCTCTTATAGTCTTCGGTGACATCATCAACGATAAACAACTCCCCGAGGCGGTTGCCGTCAACGCTTAACGGACTGGCGCAGACCACCAAATAGCGCTCTCCAAACTGCTCTACCCGCAGCGGCATCTTGCCCGACTCCAAAGCCAGCAGTTCCTGGTCTAAGTCATTTTCCTGCCATGACCCCATACCAAGCTCCTCCGACTGGGCCAAAATGCTGCCGTCGGGGGAGCGAATCCAAATGGCGATGCTATTGGTCGAGCGATAGTTGATGACGCTGGTTAGGGCCTCCTCCGCGGGCATCATCTCCTCGTAGAGGTCTACGTCTTCCTCAAACCGTTCGGCAATATTAACGGCGTTACGTTTGTGACCGTCAACCAAAATGCCCTGCATCCGCAGCGCTGTCCAGCCGGTAATCCCGCCCATGGTCAAAATTGAGGCGGCGACCAGGCCACTGGTCAAGCGAAATTGAATGGAAGCCAGATCGATTTTCATGGAGTGGATGAGTCAGAGGGGTTGGGCGTGATGTTTTGACTCTACAGACTCAACCTTAAAAGATGCTGATAACGGTGGATAAACCTAATCGTTAAGATTTCAGCCCTTTACCGATCCTTTCTAAGGGAAAATTCAGCAAACCATCGTTGAATGGTGACAGTTTAACGATCACAGCCTAATTGACATAGTTTGCCCTTGTCCTAACCTACCTGGCTGCTATCTGCGCTGTTTCTGACCGCCACTCAAGATATGTCAATTAGTATGACCGCCCACTCAAGAAGCAATATGATTCAGTCCGTTTCGACCGCTCGCCAGACGCTGGCGCCTTCAGAACAGCTCACACCGGATCGATCCCCTACTTTTGAAGCTAAGCTCGGCGGTCCGCTGACGAAGCAATCCATTCAAACCCTGCAAATTAACTTAGGTCGCCGCTGTAATCTCTCCTGTAGCCATTGCCATGTAGAAGCCGGTCCCCATCGTACTGAGGAACTATCTCCGGCTGTGTGTGAACAGCTGATTGAGATGATTCAGCGTTTTCCCCAGATTCAGACGGTGGACCTAACCGGCGGCGCACCGGAAATGAACTACGGCTTTCGACCCATTGTGGAAGCGTCCCGTGCCGCTGGGAAGACGGTAATTGTGCGCTCCAACCTGACGATCTTCTTTGAGCCGGGCTATGAAGATTTGCCGGCCTACTTTGCTGCCCATCAGGTCAAAGTTGTTGCGTCATTGCCCTGCTACCTTGAAGATAACGTTGATAAAATGCGAGGCCAGGGCGTTTATCAGGACTCTATTCGAGCACTGCAGCTGCTGAATGAACAGGGCTATGGTGATGACCCCAACCTATCCATTGATTTGGTGTACAACCCGCCCATCCCCAAATCTGAACCTTTCTCGCTAACGCCCGGACAAGCTGGACTACAACAAGACTACAAAGCCTACTTAGAA
>JBCBOC010000175.1:0-7014 GCA_039821475.1 Cyanobacteria bacterium J06632_22
GCCGCCAATACGAGTTGCCGTTGGCAGGCATCTCCCAGGACATCAAAGTAGTTCTCGTATAGCGCTTGCAGTTCATCGCCCAGCCGATCGGTTTGTTGCTGTAGCTGTTCAATGGACTTTTGAATTTTGCGACTCGTATGAACCATGCTGGGTTAGCTGAGCTAAATGGGTCTAAATTTATGCCCCTGTAGCGTGTGCCACTTGGCTCAGGACATTTCTGGAGACAGTTCTAGCAACCCAGTGCCTAGCGCTGGAGCCAAGTAGCACACTATCGCCCACCCCTCCCAGACAAGGACCCGTAAGGGCAGGCACCTTAAAAGGGATTTTGTGGCGATGACCATAGCGCAGCAATCGGGCGCTTCAAACCTGAGCTATGCCGTCTCGTGAGATAGCTTAGCACCGATGTCCCAGTGGTGGTTTCTGAGAAAAACCGTTAGATCTGCTACCTTTAATTAATAGTTAAGGTTGATTTCTTTTTATGGCGTCTGGTAACAAATAGTCCCGTCGTTGACGGGCTGTTTGGGCGGTGTAAGGACTGACTCTTGAGGATTGACTGCATCTGATGCTTCATCGTCTGTGGCCGGTGGCGGGGGTAGCTCCCTCCGGCTGGGTTGCGGGGCGGCTGACGCGAGGCTTGCAGGGCTGAGAACTGTCCCGAGTAACGCGACGAATACAGGCGAAGGCAATCGTACGCTGCTTTGGGTTGAAGATTTCTGTGTTTCTTCGTTTTATTGGTGCTGCATTCCACAGTTTCACTGCTCGCTTTTGGAGACAGGACGTCCTATCCAGGGACAGTCTCTCGGTATGGGGGGATCGAACTGGGGCCTCTTGGATCGTCAGTCTGCTGTTGGTGATTGCACTTGGTTCGGTTGCGGCCGTGCCATCTGCGCAGCCAGTGGACAGTTCAAGGGCCGTTCCAAAGACGACGATCTCCCTTTCCTCGGTGGCCGCTTCAGCATCTGAGGGTATCGTTCATCGCGACTCAAGCGAGGGGCAGCCTTCGGCCATCAATCACCAGAGCATCACCCGTTATCTGCGGCACTATGGTCAGCAGGCGTCGTCGTTGACTCAGCAGCATCTGACCACAGGACATTTGTTTTCTGCGAGTGTGCTCAACCACCACATTTCGGCGGGTGAGGTACCCCAAAAGCCGGTTTATCCGTAATTGGTTTGACGGCGGGACCGTCAGCGCCCATTGCTTTGTATCCTAATTTTGCTCCTATGACTGAGTTGCCCGCCTCGGGAAGACGTTTCGAGTTGGCTGATGCGATCGCACGGGAAGGGCGGACGTTTTTGAAAGGGGATGACGCGATTCCCCGTCCCCTAAGGGCAATGGCCCAGGTCAATCAGATCATTATTAACGGCCTACACGACCCCGGTGGCGCCCTCAAAACAACCCTACAAAATTGGGTTCGTGACGATCTCCGCATTAGCCAACACCTGGACCAGCCGCTGATTGCACTGGCACTGATTCTGGCGGACCTGACGGCGCGCCCCCAGACCTTTTACGAATTTTCCAGGCAGGTCAGTATGACCTGGGGGCAGTTAACGGGAGACTTGCCCCATTTTCAGAAACCGGGTCATCCGCCCCATGCCGATGCGGAGTACACCCACGCACAAATCCGTACAGCACTGCAGCAACTACTCCATCAACTGGAGACCGCACAGATGATGTTAGAGAACCCAGCCGAGACCCCTGAAGGGCCTCAGCCACCCCAGTGAGTCCGTTACCTCTGTGGGGCTTAACCCCTGCCAGGTCTGGGCCCTAGGGCTCTAGCCGGTGGCCGTGTCAGGGTTTGTCAACATTGAAGGCCCCGCTGCTTCCTTTTGCTGGGGGCTGTCCGCAAATCAGTGGTGTCAACATGGCTTGAGTGCGCTACTAGCCGCTTAGAATAGGAGGCTGTCATTTACAGCTATCGTCATGCCCTATGTCTAAGGGGATATCTAAGGGGATAGGGAGATGGTAGGCCGCTGCGCTTCAAGATGGGGCGAGCCCACAATTTTCCGAGGCACAGTGGCGACGTCATCACGATGCAAAACTCTAAGGTGCAATTGGTAATGAGTCCGTCTGATCTCCGCTTTCTCATGTGTGCTCCGTCCCACTACGACGTGGATTACGTCATTAATCCGTGGATGGAGGGCAATATTCACCGCTCTTCAAAGGAACGGGCACAAACCCAGTGGCAGGGGTTGCACGAGATCATTGCAGCCCATGCCCAAGTGGATCTGGTGACCCCCGAACCCGGCTGGCCAGATATGGTCTTTACCGCCAATGCCGGCCTGGTATTGGGTGATCAGGTGGTGCTAAGTCGCTTCCTTCACCCGGAGCGTCAGGGCGAAGAACCCTTCTTCAAGGCCTGGTTTGAGCAGCAGGGCTACACTGTTCACGAACTACCGCCCGATCTGCCCTTTGAGGGCGCGGGGGATGCGCTACTAGACCGCGAAGGACGAGTGTTGTGGGCCGGCTATGGCTTCCGCACCGAGCTGGATACCCATGCCTACGTTTCCAAATGGCTAGATATCGACGTGATTTCATTGCGGCTGATGGATGAGCGGTTCTATCACCTCGATACCTGCTTTTGTCCGCTGACGAATGGCTATCTGCTGTATTACCCCGCCGCGTTTGATGCCTATTCAAATCGGCTGATTGAAATGCGGGTGCCACCCCACAAGCGGATTGCCGTTGCCGAAGAGGATGCGGTGAACTTTGCCTGCAATGCCGTGAATGTTGGCCAACTGGTGATTATGAACCAGGCCAGTAAAGATCTGCGCCAGCAACTGGCAGACGTAGGCTTCACGGTCAAAGAGACACCCCTGACCGAATTTCTGAAGGCAGGTGGTGCCTCCAAGTGCCTGACGTTGCGCGTCACGGAGCCGGTGCGGCCTGACCTGCATGCCGAAACGCATTTGGTCAGTCGCACGGTCGTACTAGAGGGGCATTTACTGGACTCTGGCCTGATTAGTCGGGCATTAGACGTGGTCGTAGAAGCAGGCGGTAGCTTCCAAGTCATGGACTTTGACTTGGGCACGCAGCGACAGAGTCAGTCCTCGGCTCGAGTGCGGGTGTCGGCTCCGGACCGAGATGTTATGGATGCCATTATCTCGCAGCTGATTGACCTGGGGGCTGTGCCTGTGGGCGATGACGCCGGGGATGCGCACCTGACTGCGGCAGAAAAGGATGGAGTGGCGCCGGAGACCTTTTACAGCAGCACGATTTATCCCACCGAGATCCGGGTTAACGGCCAGTGGCTGCGGGTACAAAACCAGCGTATGGACGGTGTTGTGATTGTTGAAAACAATCAGGCGGACTGCCGACTGATCCGTGACATTCGTGCTGGGGATGCGGTGGTCATTGGGGTTGAGGGTATTCGTACGGTGCGTAAGCCGGGACGCGACCGCAAAGCCGAGGAGTTTAGCTTTATGGGGGCAGGCGTCTCCAGTGAACGCCGCGTTGAGCTCGTGGTCGAGCAGGTTGCCTGGGAGCTGCGCAAGCTGCGTGACCAGGGCGGCAAGGTGGTCGTTGTGCCGGGACCCGTGGTGGTTCATACCGGCGGTGCAGAACATTTGAGCCAGCTGATTCGTAATGGCTACGTGCAGGCCCTGCTGGGTGGCAATGCGGTGGCTGTGCACGATATTGAACAGTCCCTGTTGGGGACCTCCCTTGGGGTTGATATGCGCCAGGGCGTTCCCGTGCGTGGTGGCCACCGTCACCATTTGCGGGCCATTAATACCGTTCGTCGCTGTGGCAGTATCGCCGCTGCGGTAGAACAAGGCGTACTTACCCAGGGCATTTTCTATGAATGCGTTCAGCACCAGGTGCCCTTTTCCCTGGCGGGGTCGATTCGCGACGATGGGCCCCTGCCAGATACGCAAATGGATTTGATTCAGGCGCAGGCCGATTATGCGGCGCTCATTAAGGGGGCAGACATGATTCTCATGCTGTCGACCATGCTGCATTCCATTGGTGTGGGTAATATGACACCAGCAGGGGTCAAGATGGTCTGTGTCGATATCAACCCGGCTGTGGTCACCAAGCTGAGCGATCGGGGTTCGCTTGAGTCCACGGGCGTAGTAACGGATGTCGGGCTATTCTTGAGTCTGTTAGTACAGCAACTTGACCGCCTCAACCGTCCCTATGCTCTGTCAACCCATTCGGCTTAGCGTCTGTCCCCTTGTTGCTGCCGTCCTAAAACGGCAGCCGCCCGCGGCAAGGGGGCAACCCCGTCCCCGGCGAACGGTGAAGCGCTTGCTGGTATGGGGGATGGGCGTATTGCTGGGCGCGACGCCCCCCTTGAGCACAGCTGCGGTCGCGCAGTCCTGTACGGTGCTGCCTCGGCCCCAACGGCTTAACACTGAGCGGCGCGGGGACGTGATCCACATCGGTGCACTTCCCTGGCGGCCCTACAGTGTCATTTTGCCGACCCCGCCGGCCCATGTCTTAGGTGACATTCGTGCCTGTGTGCCCGATGCCTACCAGAGTCGGTCTCGCTTGGGACCCTTTGTCCAAGTGGGCAGCTTTACCACGCGGGCCGAGGCCGAGGCTATTCATCGACAGTTTGTGGCAGCGGGCTATTCGACGCGGGTGACCCATCGGCGAGGCGTCTCTGCTTTCTGAGCCAAATGGCGGATTCTATCGGAACGCGTCGCAATTGAGGGAACGAGGCTAATTTCTCCGTGCCATGATGGGGAAACCCAGAGCCGCTAGTCCGAGCGATGAGGCGGGTGGTTCTGCGGGGCAAGTTTCTACTTCTATCCTCTACTCACCATGCTGCGCCGTTCTCGAGTCCTCTGCCTAATTCTGTTGTGCATTGGTATGTTTGCGCTGTCCGTGTCGGTCAGTGCGCGAACGCTGTCGGTGCGGTCTGATCGTTGGCTAGAGTTTCGCAGTACAACCGGTACGGTTGAAGTCACCAGAGGCGGTCAAACCCGATCGGCCGAGGTGGGCAACCGCATCAGTTCCATTGGGGATACGGTGCGTACGGGGCCGAATTCTTCTACCCGCTTGGCGGTGGATACTCAAATTGGCTTTGTGCTGGTGGCCGAGAATTCCACGGTGCGCATCTCGCGGTTACGAACTACCCGTCGTGGAGGGCGGGTGACAGAGCTGACGGTGGACCGAGGGCAGGCGCGACTCCAGGTGCGATCTTTTACGAACCCAGACACAGAGCTCAATATTCGGACACCCGCTGGAGTGAATGGGGTGCGTGGGACCGAGTTTGGGGTGGCCATCCAGCCCAATGGACGAACAGGGGTGGCCACGCTTGAGGGGGAAGTGGCGTCGATCGCCGCTGGAGCAACGGTGCCAATCACAGCGGGACTACAGTCTATGGTGGTTCCCGGTGAGCCGCCTGACCCGCCGACCCCTCTGAAGGATGAGCCCGTCTTGGATGTGATCCAATTGGATTGGAGCTATGTTGGGCAGTTGGCCAGTGATCCGGATGGTGCGCAGCGGGTGGTGAAGTTTTTGGGACAAACCGATCCCCTCAACCTGCTGATTGTTAATGGTGTAACGCAATCTACTGAGCGGACGGGCGCTTTTGACTTGGAGATTCCCGTTGATAATTCTCGGGTGTTAGAGGTTACGGTGATTACGCCTTTAGGGACGAAACAAGCCTATGAACTGGCCATTCCCTAAGGCGATCTGGCGTCATGTTCAGCGGCTGCTGCCGGGGCTTGTGGTCGGTGCAGCAGTGGCCACCCTGGGACAGTTTGGGGTGTGGACGCCGCTAGAAAATTTAACGGCGGCTGGGCTGATGCGATTGCGGGGGGCACAGCCGTGGGATAGCCGTATTGTGGTTGTCGGCATTGACGATGCAACCCTGCGAGCGCTGGAGCAATTTCCCATTTCCCGGGAGTACTACACCGCATTGACCACTCGGCTAACCGATGCCGATGCCGCCATCATTGCCTTCGATCTATTGCTGGCCGATCCCACTGAGGTGGATGAGGCGTTAGCTGATGCGATGGCGTTTCATAGCGGTGTGGTGCTGGCGATGGCCTGGGGCGGCGATGATATTCCGATCTATCCCCACGCGCCGCTGGCGGACAGTGCGATCGCAATTGGCCATATCCAACAGCCCATCGGCTCCGATGGCGTTGCGCGCTACATGGACATCAAGCTAGATGGCGTCCCCGCCCTGAGTGTGGCTGCCATGCAGGCCTACAGCTTGGTGGAAGAGATTGTCCCCCTTCCCAGCCAAAACCAAATTCAGCTGAACTGGCCCGGTCCCCCCACTGAAGTGACCTATATTAGCCTGATTGACCTTTTGGACGGGCGGGTTGACCCCGCCACCCTAGAGCGCAAAATTGTGCTAGTGGGCGCCACTGCCACGGGCATTGACCAGATTCGTACGCCCTTTGGTGACAATGAGCCGGTATCGGGGGTGTTTGTCCATGCCGCGGCGATGCACAATTTGCTCCAGCAAAACTGGTTGCGGACACCCCCGACCTCTGGCGTTTGGGGCGGCCTGTTAATTCTGGGTATGGTTAGCAGCTGGGTGTTGCGATCGCGACTCTTTCGAACCCAGCTCGGCATCTGGCTGGTCGCTTCAGGCGTGTGCGTGCTGCTGGGCTTTGTTGCCTTGTATGGCAATGTGGCCCTGCCGGTGGTTTCTCCACTGCTTGTCCTGGGGCTGACCCAGGGGACAATTGCATTTACCGATCGGCTGCGTACCAACGCCCTACTGCAGGCCCGAGGTGAATTTCTCAGCACCATGAGCCACGAAATTCGCACCCCCCTCAATGCGATTGTCGGCGTCTCAGAAATGTTGGAGGAAACCCAACTGACGGCCAAGCAACGCGAGTTTACTACAACTATTCACAACAGCAGCCAGACGCTACTTGCCCTGATCAACGACGTCTTGGATTTCTCCAAAATTGAGTCGGGCAAGCTGGTCCTAGAAAAACATCCTGTCAACCTGAGGACCTGCATCGAACAGAGCCTCGATATCGTTGCTCCCCGCGCTGTCGAAAAGCAATTGGAGTTGGTTTACGCGCTGGATCCCGAAACGCCCC
>JBCBOC010000387.1:0-4687 GCA_039821475.1 Cyanobacteria bacterium J06632_22
AAAATCTGCGGGTTACGTGAAGTGATGTTCATGTAGCAGCGAAGGTAGTCAATCACCTTCACTGTGTGGCCCCGTTCTTCCCCAGCTTCCTTTATCCGGCGAGTTGAATAAAGCTCGGAATTTCTGGACAATATTGCTATTTGCATGGGTTGTGGGTTGATGACCTCTGAGCGGTTTTTGGGGGAGCGATTTTTTGGGGCGTTTTCTGGACTTGCTTTTGAGCTTATGTTTTGGTGCGGAGCTTTGTAAATACGACCGGCCAGAATCGACTAGGAAGCGCGATCGCACTGCCTGACGACCGAGCAACATTCGAAATCCCATCTCTTCTCGATTGGTCAAAGTGAGTTCAATCGGCCACTGTTGGTGTTCTGTTGCCACAGTTGTTTGAATCACCGGACGCGTTTCTGCTTCTCCGCTAGAGCTTCTAACGGGTCTGGTATCGAGGAGCTTGGCTTCTACGGTGATTATTTTCTTTTTGTTGCGCTGAGCTGGGTGGACCTTGAATCGAACAAAAGCTACCCCTTCCCGTTCAAAGGTCTCAATGTCAAAAGCATGGAGGGCTGAAGATCGGGCACCTGTGTCAATTTTTGCCTTGACGCTGGTGACGCCTAGCTCGGGGAGCGCTAACCGCTCCCGCCAGCCAATTAAAGGTAGGTGAGTATGAGATTGTTCAGCTGAAGGTGAGCTGTCAGAAGACGAATCAGAAGAATCTACAGCCGTCATAGATAGGGTTACATCGCCGCATCAAGAAATATACGAATAACATACCCTCGACCCCCTCGCATCTGTCTGTCGAGAGTGCTTATTGACGCTTTGCCCGTAAAAATAACTTTTCCAACTCTAGCCATACAAATAGCAGTAGGCTAAAGCCAACACAGACAGCAAGTTCAATTGGCGCTAAATACTGTGTGCCAAAGAAACTGCGCAGTGCGGGAACATAAATCAACAGCAGCTGGAGTATGGACGTCGCGATGACTGCGAATAAAACGTAGGGGTTTGACCAGGGTGACATTTGGTAAGCCAGTAGCCGGGGCGATCGCACCGAAATCGCGTGGCCCATCTGTGATAGACACAGCATGGTAAAGACCATCGTTTTCCACCGCTCGGGGTTGCCCGCGATGCCATCGCTGTGGGTATATCCATAGGCCCACAGCATCAGCGAAATCGCCAAAATGGCAAACACAATGCCGACTCGCACCATGTAGAAGCCGAGTCCCCGCGCAAAAATGCTCTCTTTGGGATCGTGCGGTGGTCGGTCCATCATGTTGGGCTCCGGTGGCTCCATCGCTAAGGCCAGGGCGGGAAAGCCATCGGTGACCAGATTCATCCAGAGGATTTGCAAGGGCGTGAGTGGGACAGCGACAACGGCGGCGCCGCCAAACGATAGCAGCAATGGCGAGAGGGCAATTGTAATGACTTCTCCAATATTTGAGCCCAGGATGTATTTCACAAATTTGCGGATGTTGCTGTAAACCACTCGCCCCTCTTCCGCTGCGGCCACAATGGAGGTGAAGTTGTCGTCGAGCAAGACCATATCGCTGGCTTCCTTACTCACATCGGTGCCGGTAATGCCCATGGCGATGCCAATTTCAGCCTGTTTCAGGGCCGGGGCGTCATTCACCCCATCTCCGGTCATGGCCACAATTTGATGGCCCGTTTGCAAGGCTTGGACAATGCGCAGCTTGTGCTCTGGGGAAACCCGCGCATAGACACTGGTCTGCTGTACGTGCCACTCAAGTTCCTCCTGGGGCATCGCTTCTAGCTCTGTGCCCGTGATCACGGGTTCAGCCTGTAGCCCTAGCTCCGCGGCGATTGCACGAGCCGTTAGGGGATGGTCTCCCGTAATCATTACGGGCCGAATGCCCGCCTGTAGGCACTGGGCCACCGCCTGCTGAACCTCGGGTCGAATGGCATCGGCCATGGCCACCAGCCCCAGCCAAATCAGGTTTTGCTCGGCACTTTCCAGAGCCGTCTCTGGCGGCAGGCTATCCAGGGTTCGATAGGCCAATCCCAGGACCCGCTTACCTTGAGACGCCAGGGTTGCACTGGCCTCCAGAAGCTGAGATCGCACGGCCCGATCTAACGTCAGGACATGATTGTGCTGTTGAATATCTGGGTGCTCAATGCGATCGCACTGCGCGAGGAGTACTTCTGGCGAGCCCTTCACCAGCAATAGTATTTTGTCGCCCACTGTTGTCCCAGGCGGTGCTGCCGGTTGTACGACCACACTCATGCGCTTGCGCTCCGAAGAAAAGGGGACTTCCCCGATGCGCTGCCAGCGCTGACTCAAATCTGAGGCGAAGTAGCCCGCTTTGCCGGCTAAGGTCAGTAGCGCGCCTTCCGTTGGATCACCCATAATCGCCCAGTCGCCGTTTTCCTTTTGTAAGGCTGCATCGTTGCACAGCACACAGGTCTGTAGCAGCCGCGCAGATAAGGGGGCCCCCGTCAGGTCGCCCATGGGTAAATAGCCTTGACCGGTGACCAGGGTTTCCCCCGCCCAGGACTGCACCGACTGCACGACCATTTTGTTCTGGGTCAGGGTGCCCGTTTTGTCAGAACAGATGGTCGTCACCGACCCCAGGGTCTCAACCGCCGGTAACCGCCGAATCAGTGCCTGCCGTTGCACCATACGCTGGGTGCCCAAAGCCAGGGTGACTGTAATCACTGCCGGTAGCCCTTCGGGCACCACGGCCACAGCCATACTCAGCGATACGGTTAGCAGCTCCTCAAAGGCGTTCCAGCCTAGGGCTAACGTGCCGAAGCTCACCACCAGTGCCACTAGACTCAGGGAGCCTCCCACAAGCCAGTTGCCCAACTGCCCCATCCGCCGTTGCAGGGGCGTCGCCTCCGGTTCCACCCCTTGAATCAGTTCGGCAATCTTGCCCAGTTCGGTGGCCATGCCCGTGGCGGTCACCACCATCTGGCCGCGTCCATTAACCACCTCGGTACCTTGGAAGACCAGATTTTTACGATCGGCTAATGGCGTATCTGGGGCGAGCGTGTCCTGGGCTTGCTTCGAGACCGCAGTGGCCTCGCCCGTTAGGGCTGACTCGCGCACCTGCAGGCTGGCACTGGTCACCAGTCGCCCGTCTGCAGCTACCTGGTCCCCGGCCTCTAACAGCACCACATCGCCAGGGACCAATCCATTGGCCGATATCACCTGGGTTTGACCGGCACGAATCACGCGTACATCTGGGGATGATAGAGCCTTGAGGGCTTGCAGGGCCTGCTCCGCCCGGCTTTCTTGCAAATAGCCCAGCAGGGCATTCAGTAACACAATGGCAAAGATTGCGATCGCATCTTTGGGCAGCACCTGCGCTCGCCAGTCCAACACCCCAGACACCACCGCAACCCCAATCAGCATCAGCAACATCACATTGCTAAACTGATCCCACAAAATCCGTAGGCGACTTCGTCCTGCAGATGCCTTTAGCTCATTGGGGCCATACTGCGCTAAACGAGCCGTTGCCTCAGCATCGTCTAAGCCCTGGGTGGCATCACTGGACAGCTGAATCAGTGCTTCACTGATCGAGCAGGTGTGCCACTGTTGAGAAAGCATCATGTTAGGTAGATAGGAAAACAGTCGACTGTTTCCCTATCTTGCCAAACCTGTGACAGGCTCACCGCATCTTCCAGACGCGACAAAACCTGTGCAAACGCATTGAATCCTGTGCGCCGAATCGCCAAGCCACTCAGCACTACCTCCATTCCAAAGGGAGTAGACCGAAGGAACGCGATAGATTTCGACTTGAGTTGCACGTTTGGCGCTGCACCTAAGACAAGATTGCCTGACTTACTTGCCGGTATCGTAGCGCGTCATTGCCGTAATCGAGTCGAACACCAGGGCCTGTCCCTGAGTCTTGGGGTAGATGTCTACCGATGGCACAATCCGCTGAGACAGATCAATCTTAGGTTCTTTAATAAAGTAAAGCGGCACCTCAGGCATATCCATAAATTCAATAAATAGTGACTGCATTAGCGTCTCTGCCACCACCAGCCAGTTTTCCATCTCACTACGCCGTGCCCCATCGGGCCTCACGTACACGGCCTTCAGCCGGGACTCAGGGACAAAAGACTGCAGCTTCAGCGCTGACGATGTCACCTCCGGTAAATCATAGCCTTGTTTATCTAGCGGTATCGTCGAATCCCACAGCCAGAGCTGGATTTCATCGAAGGGGCACTGCTTCATAAACATGCTCTGGCGAAACAGCTTATCTGCCACTAGCCGCTGAAGAAATTCAACAACACTATTACTGACCACCTCAGTCCCATCCTGCTGCCGATACCCAGGTACTCGATGGAAGTGAACGCGCTCAAATCGACCACGGCAGCGCTTCTGTTCAATAACAGTATCTAGCCAGCAAAACTCCACCAATGGCGATATCGACATCTGTCTGTTTTCGCGATACATCAATTTTCCCAAGTTTGTTAACCATTAACACGTTGCACATCCTGGGTCTTTCCAGACTTGAGCTGCGACAGCTTAAGTCACGTGGCTTGAGCCGTTGAGTGTCGCTTCCCCATGGAGGTAACCCGAAATCATAACGGGCGACCTGTCCCAAGTCCACGCAGCTATAGCAGTCGAAGGGTGGGTGAACCCTTCGACACAGTCGAAGGGCTCCAGAATAAAGACCTTCAATGCCAAGAGCTGTCCCTGTAGCGCTCGCCACTTTGCGTCTAAGAAAAT
>JBCBOC010000134.1:0-7834 GCA_039821475.1 Cyanobacteria bacterium J06632_22
AAGTGGTAATCAATGCCGTAGGGCAAGTGGTTGCGGCAGAATGGCAGCAAACGGCCTGCGCCTTTAAAGATATTCATTTAGACCAGTGGACAGTACTGCCCGATGGCGTACGAGCCCTCGTGATGGTTGACAGCAAGGAAGTTGTCGAGGCGCTATCGGCCTATGGACAGTTGCGATCGCACCCCAAACCGCGCATCCTTTCCTCCTTTGTGGCCAGCTTTAAGGCCGCCGCCGCCAAGCGCATCAACCTTATGCGTAGCCTTCCCGGGGCCCCCGTTTGGCAACAGGGCTACCACGAACAGCGGGTCGAAGACGACGATACGCTGCAGCGTATCCGGGGCCTGCTGGCCCGGACGATGGAGTAGGCTACGTCCCGATCGGGACCTAACTTTCAGGATCTAATCTTCGGGAAATAGCCCCATTGGTGGGGTGATTTCGACCCGCTGGTTGGGCAAATCCACCACCGGGACGATAGCCTCAACAAAGGGCACCAACACTTTGTCGACTTTTTCAACAGGCGTGGCTAACGTGACTTCCAGCAAGTCATTGCCTGCCGTAAACACATCCGACACGGTGCCCACCAGGGTACCGCTGTCCTGCAGGATAGCCTGAAGCCCGATCAGATCGTCCACATGGAATTCTCCAGGGTCAAGCGGCAGTCGATCCGCTTTGGAGACCAGGAGCTGAGCATCCCGTAGGGCTTCGGCCTGGTCACGATAATTCACCCCGGCAAGCTTCAGCAGATAGAGCCCTTTTCCAGCCAGGTATCGCCCCTGCATCAGCTTGACAGATTCAGGATTTTGGCTCCTAGGCTTGAGCAGCCAGCGTTCTCCCGCTTCTAGGAACCGCTCGGGAAAGTCGCTGTTGGGGTACACGCGCACCTCGCCGTCACGGCCGTGGGGGCCAACAATGCGACCAATACTTATCCATCCGTCAGGCAGAGACATCATGTGATCGGGAAAAACATTACCGGGTAGACGCGCTCTGCCCTTGCCAATGGGCGATGAGGGCAACGGCAGTACACAAGATAGCCGCCGCTCCCCCGAAAACGCTAAAGTCCCGAGCGGCAGTTACGACCGAAATATCGCCAGCCGCAAAGGCGATACTTACTCGGGCAAAGCCAGCCAGCATGCCGGTGAGCACACTAATAAATCCTGCAGCAACAACCCAGTTTAGGGTTTTCGCGGACTGGGGTTGAGTCATGGCGATGTAACGAGAGCTAAATGGGCGACGGCGACATCGTATAAACGTCGTCCACCAGTGTAGCAATCCGTTTCACCGCTTCGACGATTTCGGCTTCAGGGGCCGTTAGGCTAATGCGGAAACACTGGGCCATGTGCGCCCAGCTGTCGGCCGGCAGTCCTGGGAAGAAAGGGTTACCCGGAACGATGATCACGCCTTTCTGTTTAAGCCGTTGGTAAAACGCTTGGTCCGATAGGGGCAGGTCCTGTAGCCAGAGCCAGGCAAAAATCGACCCTTCGGTTTTGTGCAGGTACCAGGGTACGCCGGGCATGGCGGCATCAAAGGCCGCCTCTAGGGCAGCAATTTTGCGCTGGTAATGGGGACGGATGATCTGGCTCGATAGCGCCGCCAGCGCACCAGAGCGAATGGCTTGGGCGGCAATGGCCTGCCCGTAACGGGAGGAATGGATGCAGAGGTTGGTCAGGAACGATTGCAGAACTTGTATGACGCTGGCATCGCCAATGGCAATGCCGACCCGTTCGCCCGGCAGCCCCGCCTTCGATAGGCTCAGGCAGTGAACAACATGGGGGGCCAGCAGCGGTGTCATGGCGGTGTAGTTCAGCGCTGGATAGGGCGGCGCATAGGCCGAATCAATAAACACAGGCGTTTGGTGAACGGCTGCTCGGTCGGCAATTTCTTGTACCTCTGCATCGGTGAGGATGTTGCCCGTTGGGTTGCAGGGGCGCGAGAACAGCACAAATCCTGTCTGTTCAGTAATTTGAAGCTGATCGAAGCTCGGGCGATATTTGAATCGGTGAGGCTGCGCTAAAACTTCAATCTCAGGTTGGAAGGCCTTTACAGCTTCAGGATAGAGGGAAACGCCGCCGTAGCCCGTATAGTCTGGGCTGAGCGGTAGCACGATGGGCTTGAGCTGGCCTTCAGCCTGCCCGCCAGCGGTATAGCCCCCAAAGGCATTGGCCGCCAGGAAATACAGGGACTGGCTGCCCGGGGTAATCAGGATATTGCGGGCGGATAGGTTTAATCCATAGCGGTGGTTAAAGTCATCCCGAACCGCCTCTACCAGCGGTTCATAGCCCTGGCTGGAGCCGTACCGACAGACGACCTCGCCGTACTCTGGGCCCGCCATGAGTGCGGCTGTGCAGTCCCGCCAAAGCTGCTCCACCGCGGGCAAAATCACCGGATTACCCGCGCTCAAGTTGATAAACGTCTCGCCGGACCGGAGCGTTTCCATAATGTCCTGCATGATCGCGCGCACGCCAGTCAGGTGCGACATTTGTTTACCAAATTGCGTCAGAGTGGGCGTCATGCTGAAAACTGTATGGAGGATTGGCGTCAGCCTCACTATACTGTGGCACTCTGACGATGCCTTGAATAAAATTATCGGCCCCTAGGCTTTTCTGTTCCCACCCCTTTAGATCGGACGAATCGGACGATATGAACACTCGCCAACAGCTTCGTGCCAAGCTACCCGCTCCCCTCAGGTCGCTCGCCGAGCTGGCTTATAACTACTGGTGGAGCTGGACGCCGGAGCGACTATCGCTGTTTCGAGTCATTGCCCCCGATATCTGGCAGCAGTGCCAGCACAACCCGGTGGCCCTATTAGAAGGCGTCACCTCTGAGCGGCTTTGGCAACTGGCCGAAAATCCCCACTACCTCAAGCGACTGCAGCAGCTTTCAGCCCAGCTCGATAGCTATCTGTCCCATGTCTCCCAGGAGCAAACCTGGGCTGCCCAGGCTGCCCCACACATCACACCGGATCATCCGGTGGCCTACTTTTGTATTGAGTTCGGCATCCATGAGTCCCTACCGCTCTACTGCGGTGGCTTAGGGGTGCTTGCCGGAGATTTTCTCAAGTCTGCCTCTGATCTGGGGCTGCCGGTCGTAGGGGTGGGGCTGTTTTATTATCAGGGCTACTTTACCCAGCAGCTCAATCGTAGTGGTTGGCAAGAGGATATTTATGCCAATAGCAATCCGGACCTGATGCCGATTGAGCCCGTGTGCAACGAGCACGGCCAGCGACTGAAAATTCGCGTGCTGATTCGCCAGCGTCGGGTCAAGGCCCAGGTGTGGCAGGTGCAGGTGGGACGTAGTTTGATTTACCTACTCGACACTAATTTGCCGGACAATGACCCCCTTGATCGTCGCCTTACTGAACGGCTCTATGCGGGCAATCCAGATACCCAAATTGCCCAGTCGATGTTGCTGGGCATCGGCGGTGTGCAGCTCCTGCAAGCATTAGGGTATGAGCCCTCGGTTTACCATCTCAACGAGGTTCATGCGGCCTTTGCCACGCTGGAACTGGCCCGGTTTGAGATGGAGCAGGCGGACAGTACCTTTGCTGAGGCCCAGGCCAATGTCAAAGCACGAACGCTGTTTACCACTCATACCCCGGTGCCCACCGGACATGTATTTCCGGTGGACATGATGGATTCTTTCATGGCCGATTACTGGCCCCTGCTAGACCTCTCTCGGGAGGACTTTTTGGCCCTGGGGACCCGTCGCCAGGATGACGCCTGGGAGCCCTTTAGTATGACGGTGCTCACCATGCGCATGGCCCGTAGCACCAACGGCGTTAGCCGACGGCACGGTGAGGTATCTCGCAAAATGTGGCAGGTCCTCTACCCCGATAAATCTGAGTCGGCGGTGCCGATTTCTCACATTACCAACGGCGTCCATATTCGGAGCTGGGTGGCGCCACTAATGGAGGATCTATTTGACGACTACTTGGGCAAAAACTGGTCTACGCAGCTTAGCAACCCCGAAATGTGGAGCAAAGTTGAGGCCATATCTGATGAGGCCCTGTGGCAGCGTCACCAGATTCTGAAGGCGCGACTGATTGCCTATACCCGCGATAAAGTTCGCCAGGCTCGTACCGATCGAGGCGAGGCGCCCGATGACATTAATGCTGTGGCCCGCATGCTAGACCCTAAGGTACTGACCCTGGGGTTCGCCCGCCGGTTTAGTGCCTACAAGCGCAATACGCTGATCTTTCGTGATCTGCAGCGGGCAACGCGGATTTTTTCTAATCCTAAACGCCCGATCCAGATTATCTTTGCGGGTAAGGCTCACCCATCGGATGAGGAGGGTAAGCGGCTCATTCAGAGACTGATGGAATGGAGTCGCCATCCGGCTCTGCGCGATCGCATTGCCTTTATCGAAGACTATGACATGTACACCACTAAACTCATGGTGCAAGGGGTGGACCTGTGGCTAAATACCCCCCGCCGTCCGCTGGAGGCTTCAGGCACCAGTGGCCAGAAGATTGCCATCAACGGGGGGCTTAACTTTAGCGTGCTAGATGGTTGGTGGGGAGAAGGCTACAAACCGCAACTTAATGGCTGGAAAATTGGTCAAGATGCAGAGACCACAGACCAGGAAGTGCAGAACGATATCGACGCAGAGTCGTTCTACGCCCAACTCGAGCGCGAAATCGTTCGGCTGTATTACGACCAGGATCGCAAGGGCGTTCCCCATAGCTGGGTGAAGCGGATGAAGGCCTCGATTCGCACCATTGCGCCGTATTTTAATAGCGACAGAATGGTCTCGGAATACGTGACGCAGCTGTACTTAGTGAAGTAGTGAATGGTGAAATAGTGAAGTAGTATTTGTACCTTAATTGTCTACATATTAATAATCTCCGCTACTCACTACCGCTCTACTACTCACTACCGCTCTATTTCACTACCTCACTCTTTTTATGCCCCCATCCTGGCAACTTGATTTTTACCGCCGTCCACTACAGGAAGAGGGGTCGCCGCTGTGGGAGCTGTTGGTCTGTGATGCTGAGATGGCCTTTAGCTATGGGCAAACCTGCCTGCAGTCGGAGGCCAATGCAATGTGGTTGCGATCGCAAATCAAAGTCGCCATTAACCGCGCGGGGTATCGTCCCAGTGCCTTACAGGTCTTCCGTCCTCAGTCTCAAACCCTCACCGAAGTCGCCTGCCGCGAGCTAGATATCCCTGTCATTCCTAGCCGTCGCCTACCGACGCTGAAGCAGTGGATGCGCCAGCGCACCGCCTGGTACAGCAACCTGCCGGCCTACACAGGCGAGCCCTACAACCCGTTCGCCCTGGACCGTCCACCGCCGGTACCCTTACCAGAAAATCTCTGGGGAGACCAGTGGCGTTTTGCCGGCCTCTCCAATGCGGACCTACTGCGGTTGCAATACGAACCCATCCCGCTACGAGATGTCCCCGCCGAGCTGATGCCGCTGGAAATTGGCCTGTCTAGCACGGTGCTCATTCCCGGTATTGTCATTGACGGCGGCAAACAGTCGATGGCCCTAGCCCAGTGGATTGAGTCCGCTCGGCCGGCCTTTGCGCAGTATCTACAGGGCAGTCCCGATGGCCTGATTTTGGAAGCGGGCCTAGCCGATCGTTGGGTGCTGGCGACCTTTGACGATGCTGACGTGCAGGGTGCAGCTCAAACCTTTGAGCAGCGTAAGCAGGTGGCTAAGGGCCTACATTTTCTGCTGATCCGCCCAGATGATTCGGGTATGACCTACACCGGCCTTTGGCTATTGCAAGAAAGTGTGGACCAGCAAGTGGGTTAACTTTTGGGGCGGTTTGATTCAGACCTTTTTGAAGCACTTGGTTTTGAAGCACTTGGTATAGCGATCCGCGAAAAGGTTGAGCCGGATTGCGGGGCACGAAGCTTACTGTGTCAAAGGAATAGCCCTACTCGGAGGCTCAAGCCATAGCACTAGTGCAGCGTCAACACTAAAGATTCGGGTAAGGCCAGTGAAGTAGTGAGTGGTGAATAGTGAAGTAGTGTTTGGTCTTAAACCCCTTTGAATTAAGGACCTTTGACTATTTCACTACTACTCTATTTCACTATTTCACTGTCATCGCCAACCCTAATTCTTGGTGTTGACAGACCACTAGCCTGCGTCTCCGTAATCTTGGGGACGGGGGTGATTCTCTATATAGGCGTCTACACCAACTGCTACCTCGCTGTCTCTTTGCCCGTTCTAATATGAAATCTCGTGCCCTGAATATCGCCCTGTTGTTAGTGGGGGCAGGACTGTTTGCAAGCAGTACCGTCATCCAAGCAGAAGCGCTCGCTGCCACCCCCGTTGCTGTTGCGCCCGTATGGAATACGGTTGCTGACGGCTACAGTCGCTACATGCTGTCGGAGCGGTACGCCATCGACTTTTTGGACGGGTCTTATTTGTCGTTCAATGGTAATGACTACTTGATGATTACCAACTATTTTCCTGAAACGGGCCGGTGCTGCTTTGAACCCGGGGAAATCAAGACCGATGTATACACGCTTGAGGCGTCGTTTGAGGAAGTGGCCGCCGCCATATCCACCGATACAGGTGGCTTAGCGGGTACATTTGTCCGCCAAGAGCGATTCTTTATCAATGGTCGCCCTGCTGCTCGAAGCTGGTGGACCGATGGCGATAACGACGCTGATTCGGCCCTGACTGTTGTACAAATTTCAGAGACTGAAGTGGCCCACATCAACAGCTTTTACAGCTTGGGGGGTGAGGTTAGCGCTGAAACCGTTGAGGCGATTCAAGCGTCTTTTCGGATTCTAGACTCGGCTCATTAGGGATAGATGCTGCAGCTATGGCAATCCGCACAAAGGTTGGGCCGGGTTGCGGTCACGAAGCGCGCGCTTCTAGGGGAACCTCAAAAGGCCTTAAGGACAAAAAATATGTCAGACCTCCTCTATCGATGCTTCACTAAGGCGACTACCGCAGAAGGCGACGATATCCGGCGTTCTTTGAATTGGGTAACCGCTAGGCGAACTTTTCTAAAGGTATACACCGACCGCATCGAGTGTGGTCCTTGGCTGATTCCCCATACGGCCATAGACGAAGCCGTGCTGTTTAGAGTGACGCAATTTTTTATCCCTGGCTACGTGCTGAGAATTAAGACGCACTGCGAAATCTATCAGTTTGGTTTGAACTGGAATCCGTTTTGGAAAGGCGACCTCCCGTTCCCGGTTGAGCGAAGCGTGGCACACATAAAGTGGTCTGCATTTAGTATCGCCGTACGCCTCGCGGCATTGGGCGGGGGAGGATTTCTGCTATGGGACTACTTTGCTCGATAGGTCATTTGAAGGCCGGATTCTGAGGACCGGATCCTGAGGACCGGATAAAGCAAAAGGGGAAAGACTATGGCCTTTCCCCTTTTGCTATCTATTCAGATGTGTCATGCATTAGATGCGGGACTATCTAGGCAAACCCTAGACAGCAGCAGCTTCCTTAGAAACCATGGCATCCAGTTCGCCAGCGGCGTACTTAGCAGCAAAGATGTCAACGCCAACCTGCTTGACCTTGGACGCGTTTCCAGCCGTACCGAAGGCAGTGTAGCGGTCAGAGCACACCTGCTTCATGTACTTGATGGAAGGCTTCAGGAAGTGGCGAGGATCAAAGTTGGAAGGATCCTTCATGGCCGCTTCGCGGATAGCCGCAGTGATTGCCAGACGGTTATCAGTGTCGATGTTCACCTTGCGAACGCCGCTCTGGATACCCTTCTGGATTTCCTCAACGGGTACACCGTAGGTCTCAGGGATGTTGCCGCCGTTAGCGTTGATCATGTCGAGCCACTCCTGGGGTACGGAGGAAGATCCGTGCATTACCAAGTGAGTGTTGGGCAGGCGCTTGTGAATTTCTTCAATA
>JBCBOC010000676.1:0-2785 GCA_039821475.1 Cyanobacteria bacterium J06632_22
AGCAGCGGAAAGATTGCCCGCACCCCAGCCCAAGCTTCTTTGATCCGTGGATCAGCCATATCGACTCAATCGCAAACGCTCCCCACATCACACCACAGAATTCTGATCTGGGATTGAACGTTATTGCAGTTGGAGGGTATCAAATGCCCTACGCCACACTCCTGATTGATTCGGGGCGATAGCTTTCCCACAGCTTGCCAAAGGGGATTCCCTTGGATCGCCAGGGTTTGTGGTGTCCCCCGCTCCAGTGGATCACATTCATCCCGTCTGGGTTGGTATCAAACAGCCAGGTCAAGATGCGCATATTGCCATAGCCACAGCGGTTCCAGCTTGAATCTAGGGGCAGATAGTCCTGCTTAAACATTAGATTCATCACCGTTTCGTCACCCAGATTGTAGAGCTTATAGTCGTTTTCGGCGTCCCAGTTGAGGTAGTACTTGAGCCGGTCGTAGGTCTCGTCTTGCCAATAGGTTAAGTCTGTCAGAAGCACACCGCTATTGAAGGTTCGCTTAAACTGTTTCACTTCTCCCCACCCCTTTAGGGGGTTGCTGAAATAGCCCCAAGCCGGAAAGTTCTGGGGCACGGCGCCAACGTACTGTTTTGCTGTCAACTGCTTTCCCTGGGCGTAAAGTTCGCCAACATCCCCGAGCACAATAATGTCAGCGTCGAAGTAGACCAGCCGTGTGACATCGGGCATGGCCGCTTTGAAAAACAGCCGCGAATACTGCATGTAGCGCGAGTTTTTGCGGGTTTCGCTATCGGGCTTGAATCGGGCGTCAAGATAGTCTCGGAGGTATTGGGGGGGCAGGTATTCGATCAGGCGAATCTGCTGATGGCGGTCGGGAAAGGCAAGATTGAGTTGAGGTTGAAAATCTGACGTTGCGCCGGGAGGAATGACCACATTGAAGCGTAGGTCGTCCGGCTGCTGTGCATTTTTAATGATGGAGTTAATCGTCACCATCAGCGGTACGGCTAGGGCGCGATTTACAGAAAAGGCAACGTCGATGGACATAGGTTTAGGGGCTAAGCCTCTGTACTGTAAAGCCCTCATCGCCAATACCCTTCTCAATTGGAGCGGGGATTTGAATTTGGACTTTAACCTGTACAGGGATGGATAGGCAGCATGTACTTTGATTCGTTTCTTATCGTAGTGCGGTGGGGGACGGTGGTTAAATGACTGGTGGTTAGGATGACTGGTGGTTAGGATGACGATTGACCGGACGGAGGTATGGGTATGGCGACTGTGATTGTGGCGACAGGTAACCCTGGCAAACTTAAGGAAATGCAGGCTTACTTGGTTGGCCTGGGCTGGGAACTGGCCCTGAAGCCTGCCGAGATTGAGGTGGATGAGACGGGCACAACGTTTTTAGAAAATGCGCGACTCAAGGCATCCGAGGTGGCCTTGGCCACCGGGCAGTGGGCTATCGCCGATGATTCTGGCCTAGAGGTAGACGCCCTAGACGGCGCACCGGGAATATATTCGGCGCGGTACGGCAACAGCGAGCAAGACGGGATTAACCGGCTACTACGGGAGCTAGGGGATAACGAGAATCGAGCAGCGCGATTTGTGTGTGCGATCGCACTGTCTAAACCTGACGGTACCATCGTCATCGAAACTGAGGGCTACTGCCCCGGCGAAATCCTCACTACTCAACGCGGCAGCGGCGGCTTTGGTTACGACCCTATTTTTTACCTACCTGAGCACGGTCAAACCTTTGCCGAACTCAGCCGAGAAGGCAAAGAAAAGTACAGTCACCGTGGCGTCGCCTTTGGACAAATCATGTCGAAGTTGCAGCTGCTGGAACTGTGACACCTACTTGCGCGGTTCACTAGGCCCTATCGTCACGAATGGTTGACCGTTGTTTTTCTTTTAATGTGATCAACGTATAATCCCTTACAACCATGCGCATTTTTCTCGGAATGCTGATCTGAAAATCGTTAAAGGTTGACACTGGGGCGCAGTTGCACTGCCGCTGTATGGTCAACCAACTTTCACGCCGCTCATCAATACACAACTTTTGTGACGGGTTTAACCCCTGGATAGGTCTATTGAGGACGACGTCGGGGGTTAGTAATTTGCGGATTCGTAGACTCATCTGTTGAATCGGTTCAGTGTAGGTGTTCCCATGCTAAATAAACGACAGTTTCTCCTTGGTACGCTACTGCTACTAGCAAGTGGTTGGCCGATAGGCTCTGCCCAGGCGCTACCCATTCCTGATGACACACTAGGAGCTGGCAATCAGACATCTGTTGATCTTGGGGAGACCAGTAATGATATTCCCGCTTACATTATTCGAGGCGGGTACCAGTACGACGGCAATATTTTCCATAGCTTTGAGCAGTTCAATATTGCTGTAGATGAATCTGTATATTTTGTTAGCCCTAAGGATGCCAGGGCTATTTTTACGCGGGTCACAGGCGGTGACGTGTCCAACCTGTTTGGCACATTAGGGGTAGACGGTGGTGCCGATCTCTATTTTTTGAATCCAGCAGGTGTTGTTTTTGGTCCAGATATCTCTTTAGACATTGCCGGAGGATTAACCGTTAGCACGGAGCCCTCCGT
This sequence comes from Cyanobacteria bacterium J06632_22, assembly GCA_039821475.1. GTDB lineage: Bacteria > Cyanobacteriota > Cyanobacteriia > Phormidesmidales > Phormidesmidaceae > CAWUKV01. Next base: position 2,564 of record JBCBOC010000676.1, read on the forward strand.
GCTATTTCAGGATGGATCTATCTTCAGCGTTGATGGCACGACCGATAGCAGCCTGTTAACAATTAGTGTTCCCCTAGGATTGCCGGAGATTGACTACACCAGACCTGTTCCAGGGGAGTCATCGGCGTCCATTATCACCCAACCTTCTGCCGACCCGATTCAAAATGATGATGCCGATATTCTGGGGTCGCTGAATCTGTTTGCAGATACCATTCGTTTGAC